>JAPLHM010000171.1 GCA_026389635.1 Chloroflexota bacterium
ATGAGAAGGTGCTCAACGCTCACATACTCGTCGTTAAGCCGGTCGGACTCCCCCACCGCGGCCTGCAGCACCTGGGCCACGCGTGGCGTCGGGTAGATCTGAATGCCGCCGATGGCCGACTTGGGCTGGTCGGCGATCTTGGGGTAGTTGTCGAGTATGTCGCTGACACGCTTCTTCATGGCAGTCAGGTTGATGTTCATTTTCTTGAGTATCTCGGCCGCCAGCCCCTTCTGCTGTTCGAGCAGCGCCAGAAAAATATGCTCAACGTCCCACATGGAGTTGCGGAAGCGGCTGACAAGCTGCTGTGAAGCCCCCAGCACTTCCTGTGCCTGCTCGGTAAATCTTTCCTGTCTCATAGTCTATTTATGGGCGGCTGCTTCCTCGGCGATCAGTTTATCGCGGTAAGCGAGGACAATGCGGCAATCCGGACCCTGGCACCTGGCAATCTTTGCTCTGACATCCCGGGCAAACTTTTTCCCGGGATTGTCCGTTGCCGCCAGCTTGTACCTGCTGCACCATGTGCACGAACACGCCCAGTCCCCGTGTACCATGACTGTCACGTAGTCGCCCACCCTGTCGCAGGATGTCGTGGTGGCAGTTATCTGCCAGCCGGCCGGCGCAAGGTCCGTCCTGGCCTCAGCCATCTTTAACCTCCTGGTTTGATTTTCTTTTTGCCGGGTCTACTTTCCCGTACCTGCGCAACTCGGCCTCGAGGCCGACTATTTTATGCTGCATCTCTGCCATGCGGCTGCTCAGCCTGAGTATGACCTCGACGCCGGCCATATTGATGCCCATGTCCTCCATGAGCACTTTGATATGGCGCAGCCGCTCGATCTCGGCCTCGGAATAATAACGGATATTGCCGCCCGAGCGGTAGGGTTTGACAGCTCCCAGCTTCTCGTAATAGCGCAGTGTATGCACCTCGCAGCCCAATATCCTGGCCGCGATGCTGATCACATACTTCGGTTCGTTTATTTCTCGAGGCATTTTATCTCATCACCTCATAAATACAACATCAATATCAATTGGGCCTCATGGACCTGAACTGTTCAAAGAGGACCCGCTCTTTATCGCTGAGATTGGTGGGGAGTACCACCGACATCCTGGCCAGCATATCTCCGCGGCTGGTGTCACCCAGGTGCGGCATTCCCTGCCGGGCCAGCTTGAAGACCTTGCCGTTCTGCGTCTCCGCAGGTATCCTCAGGGCCAGCTTGTTGCCCTTGAGGGTGGGCACCTGCACCTCGCCACCCAGCACGGCCGCCACCAGCGATACCGGCACATCCACCAGCAGGTCATCGCCTTCGCGCTTGAAAAGCGGGTGCGGAGCAACCTTGATAACTAAGTAGAGGTCACCGGGCGTCCCGCCCATGCCCTGTTCCCCTTCCCCGGCGACGCGCACCTTAGAGCCGTCTTTTACACCCGCGGGTATCTTGACCTCCAGCCGGCGCGGCTTGATCACCCTTCCCGCGCCGCGGCACTGCTGGCACACACCGTTCTTAGTGCGACCCTGGCCCTGGCAGGCCGCGCAGGCCTGCTCTGCCTGCAGCTCCATCACACGCCTTGTCCCGTTATACGCCTCCTCCAGCGTAACCTCGACCTGGTGCTCGATATCCTGTCCGCGCCTGGGCGCACGCCTCCCCCCGGCCCTGGTACCACCCGTGCCGAAACCCTTGAGCAGGCTCTCGAAAACCTCGTTGAGGTCGCCCATATCGGAGGTCTCGTAAGTGGTATACGGGGCGCCGCCACGCCCGGGGCTCCCGTACTGCTGTTGAGCCTGCTGCTGAGCCTGCTGCCTGGCGCGGGCATAGGCTTCGGCATTCTCGTAATCCGACCCGTACTGGTCGAACTTCTTGCGCTTATCCGCGTCGGACAGCACCTCGAAAGCCTCGTTGATCTCTTTGAACCTGGCCTCCGCACCCTTGTTCCCGGGATTCACGTCCGGATGGTACTTGCGCGCCATTTTGCGGTAGGCCGCCTTTACATCCTTGTCAGGGGCGTTCCTTGGTATGCCGAGTATGCCGTAATAATCTTTTCCTGCCATTTTTCCACCCTGGCCATAATTATAAATATATCAGCGGAACCATGTCAAAATTAGTTAAATTTTTCTAACATATTGAGTCATAATAGTTGACAAAATATTTTATATTTTATCAATAATTTCAAGAAGCTGGTTCAGCATCCAGGCCGTGGTGCCCCAGATGACCCGGCCGTCCAGTTCGTAAGTATACATTTCAATAGTCGTGTCGCCGAAGGTCACGTTCTCCAGTTTTCTAATGGCGCTGTTACGCAGGTCGTCCAAAGGCAAAGTGAAGACCTCTTCCACTTCGAATTTATCAGCTTCAAAAGCATACGGATAGGGTATGATCCCGACGAAGGGTACGATGCGGTAGAGGGAGGTAACCGTGGCGGCATCATCGAGTTCACCCAGGATGTCAACATCGGACTCTTTGAGCCCGATCTCCTCCCGGCTCTCCCGCAGCGCCGTCTCCAGCAGGGAGCGGTCCTCCTGGTGGCGTCCACCGCCGGGGAAGGATATCTGTCCCTTGTGGTGGGTCAGGTGGTCTGTCCTCTTGGTGAAAACGATGTGGCATCTGCCGTCTTTCTCAAATAAGGGGACCAGGACGGCTGAATCGGTAAGGCTGCTGTCGCTGATGACCTTTTTTTCACGCGTGGCCAGCGCCCGCCTGATCTTCTCTTTCATAAGTTTCTAAATCATACATCCGATGTCAAACGGCGACAATAATTTGCCTGCCGGCAAAGACCGGCCCGGTCCACAGCGACCGTATCTAAAATTTGATTAGTCAAACTCCCATTGTTTATACTGATGAATTGAGGATTTTTGAAATATGCCGACAACCAGAGATTATTACGCCATACTGGGACTCCCGCATAACGCCACGGATGAGCAGTTGAAGAAGGCCTACCGCAAGATGGCCATGGAGTACCATCCGGACCGCAACGGCAGCCCCGGAGCCGATGAGCGTTTCAAGGAGATCAACGAGGCTTACGAGGTGCTCTCGGACGCACAGAAGCGGGCTTACTACGACCGCACGGGCCGTGCGCCGGGCAACGGCGGCGACAGTATGGGATTCGACAACTTCGAGTTCGGCGGCCTGGGCGATATATTCGAGGCCTTCTTCGGCGGCGCCACATCCGGCTCCCAGAGGCGCTCGCCGCACAAGGGACAGGATATCGGCTTCAGGGTGTCGCTGACCTTCGAGGAGGCATACACCGGCGCAAGCAGGGAGGTTGAGATCAGCCGCGTCGAGCTATGCTCTATCTGCAAGGGGACAGGCAGCCGCCCGGGCACCAACCCTGAGAAATGCCCTGACTGCAACGGCGCCGGACAGGTCCGCCGCACACAGCAAAGCATCTTCGGACGCTTTGTTCAAACCGCCACCTGCCCGGCATGCAGCGGAAAGGGAACTGTCATAAAATCCCCCTGCGCGCAGTGCCGGGGACAGGGCAGGGAGAGGATCAAACGCAAACTCGCGGTCAATATCCCTGCCGGTGTTGACGAGGAAAGCCAGATGCGTATGCAGCACGAGGGCGAAGCCGGGCATTACGGCGGTTCACCCGGAGACCTTTTCCTGCGCTTCGATATCAAGCCCCACAAGTTCTTTATCCGCAGTCACTCCGACCTGGTAATGGCGCTGCCGCTCAATTTCGCGCAGGCCGCGCTGGGATGTACGTTAGATGTGCCCACCATGGAGGGGGTTTTCAGCCTCAAGGTGCCGGCCGGCACACATCACGGCAAGGTCTTTCGTATCAAGGAAAGGGGTTTTTACCGCCTCAATTCCCGCGGGCGCGGCGATCAATTAGTCATAATAAAGCTGATTACGCCCGAAAAATTGGACCAGCGCCAGCGCCAGTTGCTGGAAGAGCTGTCAGCCAGCCTGCCCAAATCCGCAGAGTATGCCCGTCCCGGGGAAGACCTGCTTCAGCACCTTGGATAAGACTCCTTCTGCCTGCAGCAGGGTGACCGTTCTTTCTACCGGTTTACCTTGCCGGTCTTTTTGCCCAGCTTGAGTTCAGTCCCGGCCTGCAGGCGCGTTATATTGCTGCGATGCTGGTAGATAATGAGTCCCGCCGCCACCAGTCCGTAGATCGCGTAAATCGGGGCCACTATTGCCAGCAGTGCCAGCGTGACCATGGCCAGCAGCACAAACAGGGACGCCAGCATCGAGCCCAGCGAGACATACCTGGTAGCCAGTACCACGATTATGCCCGCCGCCATGCCTACGAGGGCAACCATCCAGTTGATGACGAGCAGTCCGCCGATGAAGCAGGCCACGCCTTTCCCGCCCTTGAACCCGATATAGACCGACCAGTTATGCCCTACCATGACCATGATGGCGGCCAGGCACTGGGCGAACTGGACGTGAATGTCACGGCCGGCCACCATAAAAGTGTCGTCGCCGATGATCAACATGCTGAGACAGACCGCCAGCGCGGCCTTTCCCATATCGAGCAGCGCTGTTATCAGCCCCAGCTTTGTCCCCAGCGTGCGGAAGACGTTGGTAGCGCCAATATTTCCACTGCCGTGCCGCCTGATATCCACGTCGACTATTGTTTTGCTTATGATAAGCCCGAAGGGGATGGCGCCCAGCAGATAGGCGACGACGGCTATGACAAGATATTTAATAATCAGGATCACGGGGTTTTTCCTGTCGTTTTACTTGACTTCTTGGAGGCCTTTCTAAATGTAAGCTTGAGCGACGTCCCGTAGAAACCGAACGTCTGGCGCAGCCTGTTCTCTAAGTAGCGTTCATATGAAAAATGTACCAGCAGCGGATCATTCACCAGGAAGGTGAAGGAGGGCGGATTGTTGCTGCCCTGGTAAGCCCTGTATACCACCAGCCTTTTGGTTCCGCGGGGCGGCGGGGCGTGCGAAGCCACGGCTTCCTTGACCAGCCCGTCGATAACATCATCCGGCAACAGTTTCTGCCGCTCGTCCCACGCCTCCAGGGCAACCGGGATTATATTTTTCACACCGAGGCCGGTGAGGGCGGAGACAAACAGGATGGGGGCATGCGCTATAAATTTCATGCGCTTATCTATGGCAGCTACGTAGTCGTCCCTTGCCTCCGCGTCCGCAAGGTCCCATTTGTTGATAACAAGCACGATGCCCTTACAGGCTTCCTTGATATAGCCGGCGACGTGCGTGTCCTGTGCCGTGATGAACTCGGTGGCATCCATCACCAGCATAGCCACGTCGCAGCGGTTGATAGCGCGCAGGGAGCGTACCAGCCCGTAAAACTCCAGACCTTTGCCCGCCTTGCCGCGCTTGCGTATGCCTGCCGTGTCGATCAGCACAACTTCCCTGTCACCGTGTTTGACCACGGTATCCGTGGCGTCCCTGGTTGTACCTGCCGCGGGGTCCACTATGGTCCTCTCCGACCCGGCAACGGCATTGACCAGCATGGACTTGCCCACGTTGGGCCGGCCGACGATAGCCAATCCCGGCCTGCCCCCCATTTCCATAGCTTTAACCGGGGCAGGCAGCTTGCTGACTACAGCTTCCAGTAAATCGTGAATACCCCGGCCATGGTGGGCGCTGATGGGCAGGGGCGCGCCCAGCCCGAGCTGGTAAAACTCCGCGGCCGAGTCCTTCAGCTTCTCGGTTTCAGCCTTGTTGACGGCCAGCACCACCTGCTTGCCCAGCCTGCGCAGATCATTGGTTATCTCAAAATCGGCAGGTATCAGGCCGTCCCTGGCATCAACCACGAAGATTATTAAATCGGATTCGGCAATGGCCGCTTCCACCTGCTTCTTCACCTTGCGGCCCATGGCGGAGCCCGGCACGGGCTCAAGCCCCCCCGTATCGATGAGAGTCACCTCGTGATCGAGCATGCTGACATCCGCGAAAATGCGGTCCCTCGTGGTGCCCGGCAGATCCTCCACGATAGCAATGGGGGCGCCGGCGATGCGGTTAAACAGAGTTGACTTGCCCACGTTGGGCCGGCCGACGATGCTGATTATGGGATTCATATGTGCACAACCATTCTAATTCATGAGGATGCTTTAACTTAATACGTAATAATACTGAAATCGGCGCCCTGCCGGGCCTATTTATACAACTCGGCCAGCAGCGTGCGTTGAAAGTGCAGGCGGTTCTCAGCCTGGTCGAAGATGACTGAACGGTATTTATCGATAATACCCACCGCTACCTCGTCGCCGTGGTGAGCCGGCAGCGGGTGCATGACAATGGCGTCCTTCTTGGCATATGACAGCAGCTTATCGTCTATCTGGTAGCCCGAAAAAGCGATGCAGCGCTGCTCGTACTCCTCTTCCTGTCCCATGCTCGTCCACACGTCCGTGTAAACGATGTCGGCGTCCCTGGCCGCCATGGCAGGCTCCTCAAGCAGCATGATATGGCTATCGCTCTTCTGGGCGTACTTGTTGGCGATCAACAGGATATTATCCTTCAGGCTGTACTCCTGCGGGGAGGCTATGAGAAAGTTGATGCCCACCATGGAACAGGCCAGCAGCAGCGAATTTGCCACGTTGTTGCCGTCCCCGATAAAGGCCAGGTTCAGCCCTTTAAACTTGCCTTTGCGCTCATAGATGGTGGTGAGGTCGGCCAGCGCCTGGCAGGGATGCTCGTAATCCGAAAGCGCATTGATAACGGGTATGCTGGAGTACTCGGCAAGGGTCTCAAGCGTGCGGTGCATGTATGTGCGGGCAACGATGCCCTGCACGTAGCGGCTGAGGACGTGGGCAACATCGGGCACCGACTCGCGCTTGCCCAGTCCGACCTCGTCGGGAGACATGTAGATAGCGTATCCGCCGAGCTGGTGAACGGCGAGTTCAAAGCTCATCCTGGTGCGCAGTGAGGGCTTCTCAAAAAGCAGTGCTATATTCTTGCCCGCCAGCACCTGCGGCCACGACTCCTTCTTAGATTTAACCGCCTGCTTTACCAGTTGCTCGACTTCACCGGGCGTGAGGTCGGCGACCGATAATATATCCCGTTTAGCCAATATGCAGTCACTCCTTTGTAAATTACCGGTATATTATAGCAGTCCGAATGTAACATTGCCTGCCATCACCTTAATGCTATAATGTGCCTTAAGATTGCGGTAACACAGATGGGTACGGGTGATGTCTAAAGAAAAGCCCCTCCTTATTCTCTTCGATGGAAATGCGCTGGTCCACCGTGCATTTCACGCGCTGCCTCCCCTGTCTATCACAAAGACGGGGGAGATGGTCAATGCCGTGCAGGGCTTCGCCAGCACGCTGCTCAAACTGTTGCGAGAGAATAAGCCCGACTACTGGGCGATCGCCTTTGACCGCCATGCCCCCACCTTCCGGCACGAGATGTTCGAGGACTACAAGGCGCAGCGCCCCAAAACGCCGCCGGAATTAGTTACGCAGATAGAACGCGTACACCAGCTCGCCGGGGCATTCAACCTGCCCATCTTCGAAATGGACGGCTACGAGGGTGACGACATAATCGGTACCATAAGCATGCAGGCAGCCTCGAAGGGTATAGACACGCTGATAGTTACAGGCGACAACGATATGCTGCAGGTGGTGCAGCCGGGTATCCGCGTCATGTCCCCGCGGCGCGGTTTTGCCGATACGGTGGTTTACGATGCCGCGGCGGTCAGGGAGAAATACGGACTTGACCCCTCCCAGCTCATAAGCTACAAGGCCCTGGTCGGCGATACATCCGACAACATACCCGGCGTGAAAGGAATCGGTGAGAAAACGGCCGTCCGGCTGCTGCAGCAATTCAACGACCTGGAGGGCCTGTACAGCCACTTAAATGAGGTGGAGCCGCAGAGAATCCGCACGCTGCTCCAGGAAAACCACAAGATTGCCATGCAGAACAGCCGACTATCTGCTATTGTCACCGATGTGCCCCTGCCCTTTGATATCGCTGCCTGCACGGTCAGCTCATACGACCGCAATAAGGTGGTGGACATCTTCCGCGAGCTGGGTTTCTCGGCCATGCTGTCACGCCTCCCTGAGGAGATCGGGGCCGCGCCGTCAGCCGCTCCCAGGCAGGAACCTTCACAGGGCAGCTACGCCATGGTCGACTCGCTGGAAAAATTAGATGAACTGGCGCTGCGCTTATCCTATGCAGGGACGTTCGCAGTGTCGGTGGTGCCGGGCGGCGACAACGCCATGCAGGCAGGACTGGTGGGAATCGCCATTTCTCCGGCCCGCGGCACGTCCTACTATATCCCGCTCGGGCACACTTCGCTTGACCGTACCGGGCAACTGCCGCTGGAAAAGGTGAGCAAGGCGCTCGGCACTTATATAACACAGGAGCGCTATGCCAAAATTGTCTACGATGGTAAATTCGACATCATGCTGCTGGCTCAAAACGGGCTGAAAATGGGCGGCGTCAACTTCGACGTGCTGATAGCCGCCTACCTGCTGGGTGAAAAATCGCTCAAGCTCAAGTCGCTGGCATTTAACCGGCTGGGTATAGAGGTGCGGGAACTGGCCGACCTGACAGGCAGCGGGTCGAAACAGGTATCCCCGGCGCGCATAGCCATTGAGCAGGTCGGTGAGCTTGCCTGCAATGACTCCGATATCACACTTAAGCTGAGAGAATCCCTGGAGCAGGAACTGCGCAACGAGGATCTGTGGAGCCTGTTTAACGATGTTGAGATGCCCCTGGTGCCGCTGCTGGCCGAGATGGAGATGAACGGGGTGCTGCTCGACCGGGCGCTGCTCATGGAGATGTCCTCCAGCCTGGGCGCTGACATGCAGAGGCTTGAGAAGGATATCTACGGCGCTATCGGCCACCAGTTCAACATCAATTCCCCCCAGCAGCTTTCGGGTGTGCTGTTCAATGAACTCAAGCTTCAACCGGTTCAGGCCAAACGCAAAACCCAGGGCGGTTTCTCCACCGACGCGGCGACACTCGATGAATTGAAAGATGCCCACCCCGTGATCAAATTCATACTTGAATACCGCCAGCTTTCCAAGCTCAAATCCACCTACACGGACGCCCTGCCGCTGCTGATCAACCCCGGAACGGGAAGGGTGCATACCAGCTTCAACCAGACGGGCACCACGACGGGCCGGCTGTCGTCCAGCGAACCCAACCTGCAGAATCTGCCAGTGAGAGGGGAGATAGGGGCCAGGATCCGACAATCTATTATTGCGCAGCCGGGATGGCTGCTGCTATCGGCCGATTACTCCCAGATCGACCTGCGCGCGCTGGCGCACCTCTCTCAGGACCAGGAGCTGATCGACACATTCCTGCGCGATGAAGACATCCACACCCACACGGCTTCGGAGGTGTTCGGGGTGCCGGACGCGGAGGTCACGCCGCGCATGCGCCGCGCCGCCAAAACGATCAACTTCGGCGTCATCTACGGCATGAGCGGGTACGGGCTTCAACAGGCCACCGACCTCAGCAGGGAGGAGGCCGAGCTCTTCATCAACGCCTATTTCAAGCGCTATCAGGGGGTCAAGAACTACATCGAGGCCACCAAGAGGCAGGCCGCGGCGCTGGGCTACGTGCAGACGGTACTGGGACGGCGGCGCTTTATACCGGAGATAAACTCGACCAACCGGCTGGCCAGGGAGTCCGCGGAGCGCATGGCCATCAATATGCCCGTGCAGGGCACATCGGCGGACATCATCAAGATCGCCATGGTCAACCTGCACCGCGAGATGAAGAAACGCGGCATGAAAACGATGATGACGCTGCAGGTGCACGATGAACTGGTCTTCGAGGCGCCGCCGGAAGAAATGGAAACAATGAAAAAACTGGTGCTTGAGATCATGCCCGGCGCTATGAAGCTGGTGGCGCCGCTGAAAATCGATATTAAGGTGGGACAGAACTGGGGTGAGATGGCCTGATGCCCGAGCTGCCGGAAGTCGAGACTATCGTCAATAGCCTGAGACCCCGGGTCGTGAGACGCACTATCGCCGGCATCGTGGTCAGGGACACCAGGCCCGTACAACGGGTAACCCTGGAAGAGTTCTGTGAAAGGCTGCTCGGACGGATGATAGAGGGGCTATCGCGGCGCGGCAAATACATCATATTCGGGCTCTCGCAGGGAGAAAACCTGGTCGTCCACCTTCGCATGACCGGCGCCCTGCTGTGGAACCCCACCGGACCCGAGCCTTTCTCGCGCCTGGAGTTTATGCTTGACGACGGATCAAGCCTGGTTTACACCGACGTGAGGAGGTTCGGCACTTTCAGCCTGGCGAAAAACCCGGGGGAGATAGTGGGCAAGCTCGGCATCGAGCCGCTGGGCAATAAATTCACCCGGCCGGCCCTGGCTGAATACCTGGGATCCCGCTCAACGCCCGTGAAGTCAGCGCTGCTGAACCAGGAGCGCATCGCCGGCATAGGCAACATGTATGCCGACGAGGCGCTCTTTGCCGCCGGGATACACCCGCTGCGGGCGTCCAATTCGCTCGACCAACGGGAAATTGCGGCTCTGCACAGGTCCATCAGGTCTGTGCTAAAAAGGGCCGTTGAAAACAAGGGCGCAAGCATCCGCAATTACCGCTGTCCCGACGGGGCGGCAGGGCGGGCGCACGAGGAATTTGCCGTGGCGCACCGCGGCGGCCGGCCCTGCCCGCGCTGCTCTACACCGGTAACACGGATCGTGGTCGGCCATAGGGGCACCTACCTCTGCACAAGGTGCCAGCGAAGGCCTAAAACCACTGCTTCGAAAATGCGGGCAAACACTTGACAGGACAATGACGGCATAGACTATACTCATTAGCTGGCAAATACAGGCTGCCCCCGTGCCTGCAAAATATAGCATCAGGAGCGTGAAATGGCTAAAGATAAGCCCGCAAAATCAACCAGCCGGGACGATTCCCCCAGAAAAAGCGATGTAAGTTCTCTCATTAGCCTTTTGGCCAGCAAGGACGGCGTCAAGAGGAGCAAAGCCAGGGCGGCCCTGGTAGAAACGGGTAAACCGGCAGTGGCATCGCTGGTAAGCGCGCTGAAAGACCGCAACCAGACCGTGAGGTGGGAATCGGCCAAGGCGCTGGGGCAGATCAGGGACCCCAAATCCATCGAGGCCCTGGTAGCGGCACTGCGGGATAAGCTATTTGACGTGCGCTGGCTGGCCGCCGAGGCGCTGATAGGGATAGGAGATAAATCGGTCAAGCCACTTCTGCAGGCAATGATCGACTACCCTGAGTCGGAGGAACTACGGGAGGGGGCGCATCACGTCTTCCATGATCTTGTTACCAGCCAGTACAGGGACGACCTCAAGCCGTTAGTCAAGGCACTGGGAGATTTGACTTTTACGCTCGGTATTCCCATCCTGGCCAGGAAAACCCTCAAAGTCATAAGCTAAAGTCCGCAAAAATTGGAACCGAGACAGTCAGGCTATTGCAATCTAATATGGTTTGTGGTAAAAATGGCCAGACTGTGAAAAGGAGGTGTCTAATATGCCAGCGTGGGTTACAACGATCGATCAATTCGGGCCCGAGAAAGTACTGCATGTTTACGACCCCGCAACTGAACTGAAGGGGGTGGTGGTCGTCGATACGGTTTCCATAGCCGGTGCGGCGGGAGGCACGCGCATGCTGCCCGATATAACCACCGAGGAGATATTCCAGCTTGCACGCGCCATGACCCACAAGTTCGCCATCCTGGACTTCCCAATAGGGGGCGCCAAGGCGGGTATCTGGGCCGAACCCGGCATCCACGGACCGCAGCGCAGGGAACTGATGCTATCCTTCGGCAAGGCTGTGAAGGCGCTGCTGGGCGCGGGCATCACGCTGGCCGCGGACATGGGCACCGACAATGAAGACGTGGCAACTTTCTATGAAGGCTCGGGGGTATCAAAGAAATTCACCGGCCTTTCCACCCAGATGGTGGACGGTGAGCCGCTGGAAGACCATGCTACAGGCTACGGGGTGGTGGTAGCTGCACTGGCAGCCTGCCAGTTCGCCGGGGTAAACATCAAGAACGCAAGGGTGGCCATTGAAGGCTTCGGCAAGGTGGGGGGCGGCGTGGCCCGCTATATCAGCGAGTCCGGCGCCTCCGTAGTGGCCATCTCAACCATTAACGGCGCTATCTATAACAAGGATGGCCTGGATGTAAAAGCCCTGCTGGAGGCGCGCAAGACGATGGGCGACAAGGCTTTAACTGAATATAAAAAGGCCAAGCGCATCAGAAGCCAGGAGCTTTACAGCCTGCCGGTGGATATCCTCATACCCGGCGCACGGCCGTACGTTATAAACAAAAAGAACGCCGGCAAAATCAAGGCCAGGGTCATATCCAGCATCGCCAACATACCGATGACTGACGAGGCCGAGGCCATTATCTTCAAGAAGGGCATACTGGCGGTGCCGGATTTCATCTCCAACGCGGGAGGGGCTATCCTGGGCGTTGTAGACGTCCTGGGCGGCACCTCGGACGACGTGTTCAGGGTCCTGCGCGACTTCCTCGGCCCGCTTTCTTCGGGCATCCTCAGCGAAGCCAAGCAGCAGGGCATCAACCCCAGGGCGCTGGCGGTGCAGAAAACCACGGCAAAGGTGATAGCGGCCAGGAGTCAGTCCGCTGCCGCCCCCGACTTCGAGCAACTCATGATCGACATGAGAAAACGCCTGGGCTTCCCGGCCTGATACTCACACCGGCGAATATATAACCATAATAGAGGAGGTGCATTATGGCAGAATCGGCGCAAACAGCCCTGTCCCTGCTGCGTGACGGCAGTCATTTCCAGTGGTATGTCATCCCCATGCTGCTGATTGTAATGTATGTCTATGCCAACGAGGTTGAGCGTGGGAACTGGAGCATGGTGCTGGCCGGACTGGCTTTCTGGCTGATGGATTGGTTCAACGAGATATGGAACGGCCTGGTATTCCATTTCACCGGCTTCGCCCCGGTCTGGGGTACACCCGGCAACGGCAGCTCGCTGGTCATACTGATAGGACTTAATATCGAGATATGCTTCATGTTCGCCATCATGGGCATCGTCATGTGCAAGATGCTTCCCCATGATAAGAACATGAAACTACTGGGCATCCCCAACAGGCTCGTGTACGCCATTATAGGTTCGATACTGGCGGTGGGCATTGAATGCCTGCTCAACTGGGTCGGTGCTCTGACATGGGAATATAACTGGTGGAACCTGGGCGCCCCCTGGCTCATCTGGCTGATCGGGTACATGACCTTCTTCCTGGTGTGCTTCTGGGTATTCGACATGAAGACCATTAAGAGCAAGCTGATAACGGTGGGCACGATCGCCGCCGTCGACATCCTCTCGATCATCCTCTTCATGTGCATCCTTAAATGGATTTAGCCTGAATTACCGCGCAGACACGCCAAGGCCGCCGTTTCACCAAACGGCGGCCTTACTGTTTACAGGTCTTTCCGCCGGGCCTGCATCCCCCAAAAGTATGAGCACCGCATAGTATATTAAGACGGTTCATTATTATTTTAAGTCCCACAAAAATCGTCCCTAACTCCGATGGCATTCACTTGCCCGGCGGCTATACTTTACGTATAAAAGGGAGATTAATAAGTGATAGATACAAAAACAGGGATACGAGAACCGGTAAGGTACACCGTGTCGGAGAGGCCCGTAACCTTCGGCACTAAAGGTGTAAAACTTAATGGGACCCTCTTCATGCCGTCCGGCGCAAACAAATACGGCCGCCTTCCCGGCGCGGTCATGTGCCACGGCTACGGCGGTGATAGCACCGCATTCGAAAACAGCGCGAAGACGCTGGCCTCAGAGGGCGTAATTGCCCTGACCTTTGATTTCCGCGGCCACGGCTATAGCGGCGGGACTCTCGACGGCAGTATTGTGAACGATGTTTTGGACGCCTGGGATTTCCTGCACAGCCAGCCGGAGGTCGACCACAGGAGCATGGGCTTGATAGGACACAGCATGGGCGCCTTCTCGGCCATTTTAGCAGCAGGCAAGATCAAAAGGGCAAAGGTGCTGGTGGCCCTGGCCTGCCCCGCTGAAATCAAAAATAAAATTATCAGGAACCCCGATCATTTCGCCCATCCACTGCTGCGCTTGATAGCCAGGTCGATATTTCAATGTTTCAACCTGATCTACAAAGTCAGGATACGCGTGGACTGGAGGAGATTCCTGGAATTCTGGATCAAAAAGAAACCTTCAGAGGCGCTGGCCGGCCTAGAAGACTGCGCAAAGCTCTTCGTCTTCTGCTTAGGCGACCAGACGTCTCCCTACAACAGGTTTCTGTATTCCTACGCCATGGCCAGTGAGCCAAAACAGGTCATGATCTCAACCGGGCATCATACTTCGATGATTGAACCGGGCGACCTGCGCACTCAATGGCAAAAATGGGCGGTGGGCGCGCTGCACGGCAGACACCCCACCCGCTGACAGCCAATCACCACAGTTTAAACCTCCTTATTTGGAACAGGGGACCGGGACGGTCCCCTGTTCCATTACACATCATGCTGCTGTATAATCCCCTTCACAATGAATCACATTTCACTGGCAGATGAACTCAGCGTTAGGGTAGGAGCTTTTTATAGGGTGTACCGCGGCCTGGACGATGATTCAGCCTCCCTACGACCGGCGGAAGGCGGTTGGTCACCAAAGGAAATAATCGGTCACCTGTTGGATTCAGCCTCAAATAACCACCAGCGTTTTGTCAGGCTGCAGATACAGGAACGGCTTGTATTCCCCGATTACTGGGAGGACAATGAGAGATGGGTGTCGATCGAACACTTCAACGAATTAAGATTTAGCGACCTGATTTCACTGTGGAAATTGTACAACGTTCTGCTGGAAAACATTATCAGGAGTGCGGACCCTGCAAAGCTGCAGAACCGCTGGGAGAGAGTTGACGGCACGACCTCCTCTCTCATAGACCTGATGGTTGGCTACGTGGAACACGTTAAGGAACACACGGACTCGATCCGCAGAATTCTGGAAAAACTGAAGAGTTAAAAGCCGACTATCAGGCCGCAGGCAGGGTAAAACTGAAGGTGCTTCCCTTGCCGGGTTTGCTCTCCGCCCAAACCCTGCCGCCGTGCAACTCTATATATTTTCGCACCAGCGCCAACCCTATTCCAGCCCCGCCGTAATTGCGCTGCCGCGCCCTGTCGGCCTTGTAAAAATGGTCGAACACTTTGTCCAGGTCATCAGGATCAATGCCGCTGCCCGTATCGGACACGGAAACTACCACGCTGTTATCCCTGGCCAATACAGCACTGACCTTAATACTGCCGCCGGACACGCTAAAGTGCAGCGCGTTCTCCAGCAGGTTGTGCAGCACCTGCCTGATACGGCCGCTGTCGATATTGACCTGGGGCAGATCCCCGGCCAGGTCGGCATTCAATAAAACATCCTTGTCCTGGCAACGGGCCTGGAAGACGGTGACCTCCACATCAATGAGACCTGCCAGGTCCGTTTCCTCAAGGTGAAGTTTTAGCTGCCCGGCTTCGGCCAGCGAAAGCTCGCGAAGGTCGGTGATCAGCCGGTTGAGCAGCACAGTTTCATCGTAGACAGGGGCAATCTGCTCCGGTGTGGGCGTGATAACACCGTCCAGCCAGGCTTCGAGGTTGCCCTGGACTATGCTGAGCGGGTTGCGCAGCTCGTGGGATACATCCGCCAGCAGTTGTTTGCGGCTCTTTTCTTTCATCTCGAGCTGCTCCGCCATCGTGTTGAAGGCGGTGGATACGTCGCCCACCTCGTCATCGCTCCTGTGTTTAACTCGCTGGGCCAGGTCGCCGGAGGCTATTTTGCGGGCCGATACCGCCAATTCCCGCATGGGCCTGGTCACCAGGATACTGACGATGATGCCGAGCGCCACGGCTACCGCAATCGCCACAAAGGCCGCTATGCCGAGCGAACGCTGCGAATCCTCCAGGAAGGCCTGCTCGGCCTGGCCCAATCCCATCATACCCGTATCGGGTCGCTCGCACATGCAGGTTGCATCATGCTGCTGGCAATAGCTGGTGAAATTGGTATTAACCGTCTGGTTCACCCAGACAGCCAGTGCCCCGATGCTCAACAGGGCCAGCCCTGCGAAAAGGAGGCTCAGCTTTACGGACAGGTTATTCATTAGACTGCTCCAGCTTGTAGCCGACTCCTCGCACTGTTATCACGGGATTATCGGCTTCACCGCCGATTTTACTGAGCTTCTGGCGCATGTTCTTGATATGGGCATCGATGGTCCTGTC
>JAPLHM010000035.1 GCA_026389635.1 Chloroflexota bacterium
TCCTCGTCCGGGAAGGTTACCTGGACTTTCATATAAGCGGTGTTTAACCGTGCATGTGGCATTTCTGTTTACCTCCTTTCGATTGCCCTGGCTGAACCCACTTCAATGTACGTCAAAGAAACTGAGTTTGTCCAGCCTGTCAAAATTGTGCTGGGCGTCTATCCAGCGGACGGTGCCCGAGCGGCAGCGCATTGCTATGGACTGAGTGCGGGCCCCACCGCCGAAATAGCGCACCCCTTTAAGCAGTTCACCGCTGCTGATGCCGGTGGCGGCAAAAAAAACATCGTCGCTGTCTATAAGGTCCTCCGTTTTGTAGACCTTGTCGACATCTATACCGCTGGAAATGGCCACCTCTCTTTCCCCTTTATCGCGCATCCAGGCCTTGCATTGAATAGCGCCCCCGATGCAGTGAATGGCCGCCGCGGAGAGGACCCCCTCAGGGGTGCCACCGATGCCCATGAGCACATCAACCTCCCGTTCCGGCAGGGCCGCCTCGATGCTCGCCGCGATATCGCCATCGGTAATCAATTTAACCCTGGCGCCGGCGCTCCTGATGTCTGATATCAGCCGTTCATGGCGCGGCCTGTCCAAAACTACAACAGTAAGCTCCGATATTTTTCTTTTCTTGGCTGCGGCTATATTCTTCAGGTTTTCCGCGACCGGTGCGTTGATATCGATGCGGCCTTTTGCCTCCGGGCCGGTCACGATTTTATCCATATAGACAAACTGCCTGGGCCAGTGTATTGTACCCCTGGCTGAAAGAGCCACAACGGCGATGGCGCCTGGCAGGCCCCTGGCAACCAGGTTGGTCCCATCAACGGGGTCCACCGCGATATCAACCTTCAAATCAGAGCCATCACCGATACGTTCTCCTATGTATAACATGGGAGCGTGGTCTTTTTCCCCTTCCCCGATGATTACGACCCCATCCATGGCTACATAGCCCAGGACATAACGCATAGCGGCTACCGCCGCCGCGTCTATGGCTGTTTTATCACCCCTGCCCAGGTGACGGGCAGAAGCCAGGGCTGCCGCTTCCGTGACGCGCACCAGCTCCATAGCGATGTTGCGTTCGATTGGCATGCCTGAATGACTGGTTTTCATATACGGCTTTTCACATCCTCCACTGCCTACCAGACTATTACATTTGCCATGAAATAGTCAATCTAATCCTTTATCAGGTGTAGCGGGAGCAGGAAATGCTTAGAAAGCACTGAGCAACACAGTATTATATTTGAATTTTTATGTTAAGTATCGTATAATATAGCTGCAGCTGCAGGTGAACAAAAGTTCTGTTCACAGGTAGTATCCAAATAACGGAAGGGGAAACTCCATGGTAGTCAATCAATTCGCGGATATAAGTAAAGATTTGTACAATCAGATCAAGTTTATCGAAAGCAGGGTAAAGGACGATTCATTCAAAGATGCGGTCAAGCTGCTGTCAACTGCTGAGAAAACTTGCGAACATCTTGAATCTGTAATGACACCGGATAACCAATTACAAACACATATAGTTAATAATCGCCGGCTGGAAATACGCTGGCTGCATGACAACATTGAGCAGGGCTTGAAGAAAAAGAGAAAGCCGGTAAAAAAGCGCCTTTCCAAATAGCAGACAGTACTATTGTTGCTTCATATAAATAAGGGAGCATATACGGGTCAATTCCTTGAACCCATATATGCTCCCTGACTTTCTAACTGCTATTACCTGAGAAGTTAGGATCTGTCGTTGTAGCTATACGAACCACTACTCGAACCGGTGCGTTGTTGTTTCTTGGCCTGTCGGCACTGAGGACAACGTTTGGGCTCGTTGGTAAATCCTTTAGACTCATAGAACTGCTGTTCGCTGGCGCTAAAGGTGAAAGTCGTTCTACAATCGGAACATTGAATCGATTTGTCTGAAAAACTCATTGGATGACCTCCTTTTATAAATAGTTGGTTAGAGCTGTGGTCACCCGAACTTTGGATAAATTTGAGAGGAATTTAACTTAGGCTGTGATAACCTGAACTAGAACCACCATATATAATTCTACTATAAATGGGCTGCATTTGCAACTTTCACGTACTATCAGTTTGCTTTGGCCAAAAACTTAAGGACTATTTTACTGCTTTCTTCCGCCGAGTCCGAGATGAATCCATGCGCGGCGTTTTCCAGGATTACCAGCTCGCAATCAGGTATCCTGCAGGCCAGTATCTTTGAGTTTTCAGGCGGTATCAGCCGGTCCTCAGCGCCACAGATAACCAGTGTTGGCGCTTTAATCTGCGGTAGACGGTCAAAGCTGTTAAAATTCAACATGAAGTTCGCCTGGCATATATATGCATGAGGCGGTGTGGGATATCCCGTGGTGGTGGCTACGTAGCGTTTGACCGCCTGCGGATTTTTATCAATGAAATCCTGATTCCACAGCCATGGTACGGTAGAGTAAGCTTTTTCCTCATTTGAAAGTTTGGCTCGCTGCGGGTCGAAGAGAAACGCAGTCGCCTCCGGGGTAAATCCAATAGCCCTGGGCCCTCCACAGAACGTGCAACCGAGGATAAGCCTTTTTAATCTTTCAGGGTAGCTAAGAGCAAACTCCTGTGCAATCATACCGCCCATGGAAACGCCAAAAACATTGGTAGCGCCAATGCCTATGGCATCAAGCAATCCGACAATATCCCCGGTCATCATTTCGGAAGTGTATGGTATATCGGGTTTATCACTCCTCCCTGTGCCACGGTTATCAAACAATATTATGCGATGCTCTGCAGCCAGCCGGTCACGAATGACGAACCAGTGACCTGAGTTGGAACCATAGCCCATGATTAAAAGCAGGGGCTCACCGTCTCCGTGAATCTCGTAATATATATTAATGTCGTCAACCTTTGCTGTGGGCACTTCACACCTCCATTGATGCTGGCAGTTATTAAAGTTACATAAGTCGGCGCGGTATTCAACGGCCCGGGGACTCGGGTCCACGTCCCAGGTACTCCGCCAGGAAAGCTCTTACGACCCGGGGGTCGTATTTATCAAGCTTAAGCATTTTATCCCAGGCGGTGAGTACAAAAGGGTAATTAAAATCCGCATCCGGAACTGCTATAATCCCCACCTCGGGATCACTATTGGCCTTTATAAATGCTCTTAAGCTCGTCTCTATTTCAGGTGAAAGCCGGGCCGGGTCATAGTAGATAACGGCTGACCCATGTTCCAGGCTGTGCACCAGGTATCCGAATGCAGGCCGTGCAGTATAGAACCCCGGAGCCGTAGGATCAGGAAAGTGTGGCCCTGAAGTCGGTGGCATTGTCTGGTACTCGACCGGGTGGTCCGGCCATATATGATCACGTCCTTCATCGGCAGGAGATATAACATTAGTCAGCAGAGCAGCATCACCCTGCGCCGGCAGCTTTAAATCTTCCAGTGCGGCCTGAGACGGAGATGGACTGTTCGCGCAGGATAATGTTGAACATGCAGCAATCGTGAATAAAAAGAAGACCGGGCAGATAGTAAGCCGGGAACATAGCTGCCGGCTGCTGAACTGTGGTTTATCGAATCCTGACATAATCGCCTCCGGCTTTCCGGTTATGCTTTTAATTTTAACACAGTCTGATGCCAACTTCCGGTCATGGTGTAAGTACAATTCAGGTTTAGACTAAACATTTTCCAAAATA
Organism: Chloroflexota bacterium; assembly: GCA_026389635.1. Classification (GTDB taxonomy): domain Bacteria; phylum Chloroflexota; class Dehalococcoidia; order GIF9; family UBA5629; genus CAIMUM01. The sequence goes on from JAPLHM010000035.1 coordinate 3,646, forward strand.
TTTCGTTTAATCTAATCATAGAGACGGTGATGAGGGCTGAGCATTGAGGTGAGGCTACTAACCCGGATTTGAAAGCAGGCCAAAAGGGTGTTGGCTTATTAAATGAATGAATATATTGCTGGAGGTTGTAACAAATGATAGGCAAAATCATAGGTATAAGGATTATCGATACACCATGTAGTGATGAGGCGGCAACGATTCGTATCGGGACAGAAAGCATAACACTGGGAACAATAAATAGTCATTCTGAGAATAGAAAGGGGATGGCGTATTTAGTGGTAGATTGTTCCGGAAGTATGGATGGTTATAAAATGAGCCAGGTTAAAAAGGGAATACTGGAATTTGCTCAGGACGCGATAAAAAAAGAATACTCGGTAGGTTTAATTAAATTTAATACCTCACCTACCCACCTTTGTGAGCCGAAATGCGATATTGGAGATTTGAGGGCATCTTTAGACAAGATGGATGCAAACGGTTCTACAAATATGGCAGCAGCGATAGCTATGGGTCACGAACACCTTGGCGATGTCAACCATAAGAGAGTAATAGTTGTTGCCACTGATGGGCGGCAGGATATGGCGTTTTAGATACAAATACCGCCACCGTCAAAGATGACACCAACCCCCATTTTAAATTGCCGCGGGGACAAATATCAGGGGCCTACGGTCACGGTAACAGTTGCGTTATCAGTGCCGAAACTATTTATGGCGGTCAGCGTATAGGTCGTATTTTCAGTGGGTGATACCGGCTGCGAATATTTCGCAGTTGGTATGCCGATACCCTGATCGATAATAACTACAGTAAATCCCTTTATATCCCAGGAGAGGCTTGATATTCCACCCTCGAGAATCTTACTGGGCGCGGCAGTAAAGGATTTTATTACAGGCGCTAAGCCATTGGGTAACGTGTTCACTGTAACTGTAGTTTCTTTCGTTTCTGTGCCGAAGGTATTGACAGCGGACAATTTATAGGTGGTGGTAGCAGCAGGTATTACCATCGTCCAACCTGAAGATGGCACAGTGCCGACATCATGGCTAATAGAGACTGTCCTTGCTCTGGCAACTGCCCAGGTCAAGGTTATATTATCTCCCAGTGTAATTGAATTCTTACTTGCGGAGAAAGTATTTATGGCTGGTGGAGTTTTCGTGATCGCCGTGTCTGCCGTGTTTGTTGTATTCGTTGTGTCCACGGTAACCGTAAATGACTTGGTCACCGAGCCGTAGTCACCGGCAGCCATCATTGTATAGGTAGTGGTTTCAGCAGGTTTTACTTGAGTAGAACCTTTTGCCGCGACACCGCCGATGCCCTGACTGATATTAATTGATTTTGCGCCGATAACATCCCATGCCAGATTTGAGGCCTCGCCGGATTTAATGGAGGCAGGGCTTGCACTGAAAGTGGTTATAACAGGTGCGCTTGATATAGTTACCGTAACCGTTGTTGACGCGGTGGAATTGCCGGCGCCATTGGAGGCAGTTAGCTTGTACACGGTGGTTGAAGCCGGTGACACGCTTTTCGTCCCGGTTAACGAAACAGTTCCGACATCGGGACCGATGGAAACCGACGTTGCATCTGCCACGTTCCATGATAATGTAGCTGATTGACCTGCAATGATGTTGTCTGTGTTAGAACTGAAACTGCTTATGGACGGCAGAATACCGGTAACCGTAATAGTTATCGACTTACTTGCAGATCCGGACATTTTATTGGCAAATAGTGTATATGTAGTAGTTGTTTCGGGAGACACTGCCCTGGTTCCGCTCAAAGAAACTGTCCCGATACCGGGACTGATAGAGACCGAGTTTGCTCCGGTGACATCCCAATGCAAGGTTGTCTCTTGACCCGATATGATCCTAGGGGAACTGGTATCGAACGCTGTCACAACCGGCGCCGCTAACCACTTTGAGATTTCCCCCTGCAGAGCGATGCCTGCGACGATAAGCGTGGCAACAACAACCAGTGCTATGCATATTTTCGCAATGGTTCCCTTGTGGTCCTTTATTCGCTGCAATAGTCCCGGCTCGTCATCACCGGTTGGCGGCTGATCCTGGCCTTGAGACTGCGATACTTGCCAGTTAAAAACCATTTTACAGTTCTGGCAATACGGCTGGCCGTGAGCTACCGGCGCTGTACAGTTGGGGCAGGAATACATTTGCTGCATAATAGATTACTTATATCACAGTTTTAGCCACGGGTATATTATACACGGCGGAAAAACTTTTTATCCTTGATAAAGTCATGTTAGAATAGATTTATTAAGGACTGATTAGCGGAAGCGTTGTCATAGAAATCCCTCTGTCAAACAGTTTTATGCAGAATATTAAATCATCCGTATCCCCTTACCGCTGGGTCGTGTTGGGCGTTTTCATGCTCAACATTGCCGTGTCCCAGATCATGTGGATGACATTCGCACCTATTGCCAGGGATGCGGCTGCCATCTACACCGGTGGAAATATCGACGCCATTGATTTGCTGGCCATACTGGCCATGCTCGGCTGGCTCCCCTTCTGTCTCCCCGCCGCCTGGTGCATCGACAACTGGGGGCTGAAGAAGGGGGTGGGGATCGGCGTTGTCCTGGTGGGCGTGTGCGGATTTCTCCGTATCTTCGCGCCGGATTATGGCTGGCTGCTGGCCTGCATGATCGGAGTTGCCATAGCGCAGCCGTTCATACTCAATGCCTTTACCAAAGTGGCATCCAACTGGTTCCCGCAGAATGAAGAGGCCCTTGCGTCGGGATTGTTGACCATGTCCCTGTTCGTCGGCTTCACTATCGTCATGTTCGCCACCGATTTTATCCTGGCGCATTACCGCAGTATCGGCGCGGTCAAGCAGGGGATCGACGTTATCCTGTACCTGTACGGCATCCCCGCCCTGATCGGCATGATCCTGTTTTTCGTACTGGTGAAGGATAAGCCCAAAGTGCCGCCCAATGCTATCGCAGCCGAGAAAAAGGTCACTATGACCGTCGGATTGAAAGCGCTATTCAGAAACCGCGACTTCCTCTTCTTGCTGGGACTCTTTCTGATAGGCGTAGGCGCGTTTAATGCCATCCTGACCAAGATCGATTACATATTCAAGGACCGGCCACTGGACATCGACTCGGCCCTCGCCGCGGGCATAGTCGGCGGGCTAATGGTCGTCGGAGGCCTGTGCGGAGCGGTAATCCTGTCCGCTCTGTCCGACAAGTACCACAAGAGGAAGATATTTCTGATCATGGCGGCGGGTATGGCGGTGCCGCTTTCCCTTTGCCTGCAGTTTTTCTCCTCGATTGTACTGTTAGGGGTGTGCGGCTTTGTCTTCGGTTTCTTCCTCATCTCAGCCATGCCGGTCGGGCTGACCTATGCGGTCGAAAAGACCCATCCGGTGCCGGAGGCTACTTCCAACGGGATTTTGATGTTGAGCGGACAGATAAGCGGTCTGCCCATCGTTTTCTTCTTCAACATGAACGTGATTACCATACTCTTTGGGGTCGCATTCATCCTGGCGCTGCTGCTCCACGATATCAAAGCCCCCTCGACAAACTCCTGACCCCTGAAAAGGCAAGATTACCGGGAAAAGTCCGGATTAAAAATAGGGAAAACTTTTCATCCTTCATAAAGTACACATCAATGTGTAACAGCCAGACTCAATATGACGTTCCGCAAATTACAGATTCAACAGCATAACCTGTGCTATACTGGTGATCGAATCATAAACCGCTAATAATAACAAGCAGCCAATAGTATGAATTATTTTTATGCACTGCTTGGGTCGCTCTTCATCCTGGTTGCGCTGGTTTTACTCACTCTTCTGCTAAGAAAGCGCTCAATCCTCTCTTCTGAACATCAAACGCTCTTCTCCAGGCTTGTAACGGATTTTTCCTTACCGGCTTTGATATTCTTGAATCTTTCCAGTCGAACATTCGAGATCGAAAAACTCCTGCCCGCGCTTATTATGATGGGCACGATCCTTATTGCCTGCTCACTGGGCTTTGTCGCCGGAAAGATATTAAAAATGGACAGGAAATCTCTCGGCGCCTTTGTCCTGGTATCCGGCTGGGGCAGCTCATCCACCCTGGGTTACGCCTTGATCATGCAGTGCTTTCCCAACAATGCGGAAGCAATGCGGGATGCGCTAATAATCAGCGAGTTGGGCGCAGGCGTACCGTTATTTCTGCTGGCAATCCCCTTTGCCATGTATTTCGGAAGAGAACATGCAGACAGAAAAGATATGCTGGCTTCAGTGGCAGAGTTCTTTCGCTCCCCGATGTTCATTGCCCTGGTCCTGGGCATAGCCTTTTCTTTCCTCAAACTGCCTTCACAAAATATCGTGGTGAAAACGATTTACAGCCTTCTGGGCATAATCGGCAATTCCGTAGAGATTTTTGCGGCGTTTGCTGTAGGGTTAATGCTTCAGAAAATACCTTTCAGGCATCTATTGCCGCCTATTGCCGCGCTGTTCTGTATCAATTTAATTGCTGAGCCCCTGATAGCACTGGCAGGTGCACATTTATTCGGCCTATCACAACTTGAAGATCAAGTTCTTGTAATAGAGGCGGCCATGCCCGCAGGCGCCATTGCAGCGGTGGTTGCTGCACGATACGGTTGCAATGGAAAACTTGCTTCAGCGCTTGTTATCGCAATGTATATTTTAAGCCTCGGGACAATCCCGCTTATTTATTTGTTGACAATTAGTATATAGTGAAAGAGTGTACTACGCCTGATTATTTAACATCCACCGCAGGGCACAAAGGACAACCTGCCCTGTTGCGACGTATATGTGTAAGATCGAGCGTGTCCTTGATCACGTATAAGGATAAACCATGGGTTTGAGTCTAAAAAATCAGGAGGTGGCGATATGGCAGTTGTAGCTTTTGTACTGGTCACGACCAGAATAGGTGAGACTAAGGAAGTCCTCAAGGGGCTAAAAAAGATTGACGGCGTTAAATCTGTCGATGTTGTGTTGGGCCCCTACGATATCATCGCTGTGGTGGAAGGAGACTCCCTGGAATCCATAGGCAAGCTTATCACCGGGGTTGAAGGCCTTGAGCGCACCACTACCTGTCAGGCAATCCGTGTTGCATAATAACAATGCATATCAATATTAGTAGCTAATGTTTGAGGATAACCAAGTTTAATTAGTTTGGGAGGTAGTGATTTTGAAGGATTATGGAAAAGTATATGCCAGCGCCGATGAAGCTCTGGCCGGAATTCCCGATGGTGTAGTCATGGCAGCACATACGTGGGGATTCTGCGGCACACCGCATCACCT
>JAPLHM010000161.1 GCA_026389635.1 Chloroflexota bacterium
GGCGGGCTTCCACACGATCGGCTGCTTTTTGCTGGCGGCCATAATGCCTTTCAGAGTGGCGTAGCGGGCCTCGCCAAGCATTGCTAACGGTGATGAGCGCCGGGTCCTGCACCTCGAGCCCCTGGAAGCCGTCGGCTACCACGCGCTCCACCTTGACCTTGCCCCCGTCCAGGACCTCGACTTTCTTGGCTACTGTGACGCTGGGGATGCCCAGCAATTCGGCCAGGCCGGAGCCGACCTGTCCATCATCCCATTCAGATTCCTGCCTGCCGCAAAAGATAAGGTCGAAGGGTCCTACCTTTTTAATAGCGGCTGCCAGGGCCGAGGCAACTGAGAAACTGTCCCCACCTTCGAATGCCGCGTCTTCGAGCAGAATCAGCTCGTCGGCGCCCATGGAAAGCGGCTTCTTGACCACGTCGCGTACAAGGTTGTTACCCAGACTAATAATAGTCACCTTGTGGGCGGGCTTGTCCTTGTCCTTGATGCGGAGGGCGGCCTCAACAGCCTGTTCATCATACGGGTTTACAACCGGTTTGACCTCAGGCGGCTGAACCATCCTGTTATTGGCGGCATCCAGTTTGAACGTGGCTGGAGCTGCTTCCGGGTCGAGTACCTGTTTACAGCAGACGATCATGTTCATGGTAGCAATTCACCCCTATTTTGATTTTTGGCTAAAGAATTTAACCAATCGGAAAGTTTACAGTAACCTTATATTTATGTCAAAACCCCGTTGCAGGAGACCGATTGACATGCCCGTACTGGCCAATTAGACTATTAGCTCCAGTCGAGTGAGAGTTGTAAGCAGGGGCCCGCAGCTTGATGAGCGAACAAAGCAGACGTTATATGGAGTACACTCTCGGCATCGACCTGGGCACGACGGGCGTCAAGGTACTGCTCGTATCCGACAGAGGAGACGTCTTCGCCTCCGCTAACGGCGAATACACGCTGCTCACGCCTAAACCCTATTGGGCCGAGCAGGATCCTGAACAGTGGTGGCAGGCCACGGTTTCGGCCGTAAGGACCTGCCTTGAGAAAGCCGGGCAATCGGCCACCGGGCGGGTAAAGGTAATGGCCATCGGCCTCTCCGGCCAGATGCATGGATCGGTTTTTCTTGATTCAAAAGGGGAAGTGCTGCGGCCCGCCATCCTCTGGAACGACCAGCGCAGCGCGGGACAGTGCCAACAGATCACCGCTGTTATGGGTGAGCAGAGGCTGATAGAGCTGACTTCCAACCGGGCGCTGGCGGGCTTCACCGCCCCCAAGATCCTCTGGGTCAGGCAGAACGAGCCGGATGCGTACGCCCGCATCAGCAAAATACTGCTGCCCAAGGACTACATACGCTACAGGCTGACGGGGGCACTGGCCACCGAGGTTTCCGATGCCTCGGGCACGCTGCTCTTCAATGTCAGGGAACGCAAATGGTCAGAGGAGATGTTGCAGGCGCTTGAGATACCACCGGACTGGATGCCTGAATGCTTCGAATCTACAGCGGTGAGCGGCCATGTCAGCAGGGATGCAGCTGGCATCACCGGGCTGTTGGCCGGCACGCCGGTGGTGGGCGGTGGTGGGGACCAGGCAGCAGGGGCCGTGGGCAACGGCATTGTCAGTACAGGCGACGCGTCATGTGTGCTTGGCACCAGCGGGGTCATATTCTGGCACTGCGACACGCCTGTTTACGATCCACAGGCCAGGCTTCATTCATTCTGCCACGCCGTTCCCGGCAAGTGGCATTTAATGGGCGTGACGCTGGCCGCCGGCGGTTCTCTGCGCTGGTTCCGTGACAGCCTTTGCCAGGACATCAAGGCTCAGGCGGAGGCCGCGGGGGTCGACCCCTACACAATCATCACCGCCATGGCGCAGGAAGTGGCCGCGGGGGCTGAGGGCCTGTTCTTCCTCCCATACCTGGCAGGGGAAAGGACGCCTTATGCCGACTCCCATGCCAGGGGTGCGTTTATCGGCCTCTCGCTAAGGCATACGCGGGCACACATGGCCAGGTCCGTCATGGAAGGCATCACAATGAGCCTTAAGGACTGCCTGGAATTGGGCCGGCAGTGCGGCGTTTCTGCC
>JAPLHM010000099.1 GCA_026389635.1 Chloroflexota bacterium
GGCACGGTTAAAGCTGTAAACGGCGTGGATTTCGCTCTCAAGAGGGGAGAATGCCTGTGCCTGGTAGGCGAATCCGGCTGCGGGAAATCGGTGACCGCCCTCTCGATACTGCGTCTTTTCGACAGCCCCCCGGGTAAAATAGTCGAAGGTGAAGTCATCTATGAGGGCATCGACCTCGCCACCTGCCCCATGCCTTACCTGAGAAAGATCAGGGGCAAGGGTATCGCCATGGTCTTTCAAAATGCCCAGTCGTCGCTAAACCCCGTTTTTACCATAGGCGACCAGATTGCCGAGCAGGTCAGGGTGCATGAACGGGTCAGCCGGTCGCAAGCCATGGCCAGGGCCCGCACGCTGATAGAGGAAATGAATATACCACAGCCCGGCCGCGCGCTGAAAATGTATCCGCACCAGATGTCGGGAGGAATGAAGCAGAGAGCCATGATCGCCATGAGCCTTTCATGCAACCCGGAGATACTTATTGCGGATGAGCCGACCACGGCTGTAGATGTGACTATTAGGGCACAGATAATACAAATATTGCAGGAACTGAAAACCGGCAGGCATATGTCCATTATTTTCATTACGCATGACCTCTCACTGGTAAAAGAGATAGGCGACCGGGCCGCCGTGGTTTATGGAGGCAGGGTGGTCGAAGTCGCACCCGTAGAAGACATATTGAATAACCCGGCCCACCCTTACACAGTGGGGCTTATCGATTGCCTGCCGGATATGTCGACTAAGAGTAAAAGGCTGCCTTCTATTCCCGGCAATACGCCGAACCCCATGGACATGCCGCCCGGATGCCCCTTTCATCCCCGCTGTTCGAAGGTAATGGATATATGCCGTTGGGAGGCGCCTGCCACGGTCAGCATTACCGGCGTTCACGCGGTAGCATGCCATTTATTTATTGATAAGGACGGGAGGAACCGGTAATGGCTGGCGGCGCACTGTTGCAGGTCAAGGACCTCAGGAAGTATTACCGGGTCACAACCGGGTTGATGCGCCGTTTAAGCGGGGAAATCCGGGCGGTGGACGGTGTTTCTTTATCCATCAACAGCGGCGAGGTGCTGGGCCTGGTAGGGGAGTCCGGCTGCGGAAAATCGACGCTGGGCAAGACTATATTGAGATTGGAAGAGCCAACTTCCGGCCAGATCAACTTTAATGGTATAGACGTGGTCAGCCTTCACAGGCGGGATCTCAGGGAACTGCGCGGCAAGATGCAAATAGTTTTCCAGGACCCGGATTCATCACTTGACCCCAGGATGACCGTCGGCGGTTCGATCGAGGAGGCGCTCGTTGTGCACGGTATCAGCGACCCTGCGGAACTGGAGGAGCGTGTCGCCCGTTTGATGCAAAAGGTTGGGCTGGAGGCAGGCTTTGGGGAAAGGTACCCTCACGAGTTCAGCGGTGGTCAGAAACAACGCATAGGCATCGCCAGGGCGCTGGCCATGGACCCGCAGCTTGTTATCGCCGATGAACCTGTCAGCGCCCTGGATGTTTCGGTGCAGGCGCAGATACTGAATCTCATGATGGATATACGGGACAGGGATGGACTGGCCTATTTGTTCGTGAGTCACGACCTGTCCGTGGTCAAGTACTTATCCGACCGCGTGGCGGTCATGTACCTGGGAAAAATCGTGGAGCTGGCAGATAAGGAGGAATTTTTCCGCAATCCGCTGCACCCCTACACGGAGGCGCTGCTGTCGGCCATAGCCACCCTGCGTCCCGGTGGCAGCAACAGGATATTGCTCACGGGTGATGTCCCATCACCGCTCAACCCCCCTGCCGGTTGCAGCTTCCATACCAGGTGCCACCGCGTGATGCCTGTATGTCCGCAAATGGCGCCGGAGCTCACTCAAACCGCGCCCGGGCATTACGTGTCATGCCATCTATACGCCTGACCGCAGTTTCTTGCACATGTAGTGTCCTTCCAGTTCATAGCCGAAGCCATGGCGGAAATAGTCACGTGCGCCCACGCCACTGATCACGGCAATACTGTCTGCCGCGAATTCATCACGGGCGATACGCTCCGCTTCCTTCATCAGCGCGGAGCCCAGCCCCTTGTGCTGGGCAGCAAGGTCATCCTGCTCACCGATTGGCACCTCTGAGCCGAAAATATGGATTTCCCGCACCAGTGCGGGATGAATATCACGCAGGCCGATGCGCAGGCGCAACAGGCCAAAAAGTGTACCCTCGTCGTCTTCAAAGGACAGGAATATCTCCTTGCCCCCTGAAGCGTCGTAATCCCACCTGTGCAAACCGGGTACCCCCATCTTCCAGCCGTCGCGACGGCGGTGACCGTACTCGCGGCAGCGCGTGCAGCGGCACTGCATCCCCTTCGCTTTCATGACCTCCCTGACGCTGGAACGCAAGGAAAGATCGCGGCATCCCGCCACGATAAATTTGGTGGGGATATCACGCATCACACGTGGGATGCGGACATATCCCGGTATGGCATTCTTAATGTC
>JAPLHM010000117.1 GCA_026389635.1 Chloroflexota bacterium
AGCCGTGCCAGATATCGAAGCCGCCAGGAAGAGCATCGCGGAGCTGCGTGACCGCATCAATTACCATAACCACCGTTACCACGTGCTGGATAGTCCCGAGATAAGCGACGCCGAGTACGACGCCCTCCTGCTCGAGTTGAGAAAGCTCGAGGAGGAGCATCCCGGGTTAATCACGCCCGATTCCCCCACGCAGCGCATAGGCGCGGAGCCGCTGAACGCGTTCGGCACAGTTGTGCATCCGCGTCCGCTGCTCAGCCTGGCCAATGCCTTCTCGGATGAGGACATCGACGCCTGGTACAAACGTATAAGCGGACTTGTCCCGGGACAGGATATCGATTTTGTCTGCGAACTAAAGATAGACGGACTGGCGGTGGCGCTTACCTATGAAAACAGGGCGCTGGTAACCGGGGCCACCCGCGGAAACGGGTACCAGGGGGAGAACATCACACAAAATTTAAGGACAATTAAAAGCATACCGTTAGCGGCGCCCCCTGCTGCGCCCGCGAAATTTGAAGTAAGGGGAGAGGCCTATCTGCCCAGGAAGGGCCTGGCCAAGCTCAACGAGGAGCGCGCGGCGGAGGGACTACCGCTTTTCGCCAACCCGCGCAACGCGGCGGCGGGTTCGGTAAGGCAGCTCGACCCCCGGATAACGGCGCGCCGTCCGCTGGATATATTTATCTACGCCCTGGGGTGGGCGGAAGGTATACAGATGCCCCCGACTCACTGGGAGACCATGCAGTACCTGAAGTCGCTGGGCTTCAAAATCAACCACAACATGGCGCGCTGCAAGGACCTGGAGGAAGTCAAAGCCTGTTGCCATGGCTGGGCGGATCGCCGGGAAGAATTGCCTTACGATATCGACGGCGTCGTGATCAAGGTCAACTCCATCGCGCTGCAGGAAGAGCTCGGCTTTGTCGGCCACGACCCGCGCTGGGCCATCGCCTACAAATTCCCCGCCGTCCAGGGAACCACCCGCCTGCTGGATATCGGCATCAACGTGGGCAGGACGGGCAGCCTAAACCCCTATGCCATACTCGAACCCGTCAATATCGGGGGGGTCACGATCGAGAGGGCTGCGCTGCACAACGAGGAAGATATCCACCGCAAGGACATACGCATTGGGGACCGGGTGCTGGTGCAGCGCGCCGGCGAAGTGATACCCGAGATAGTCGGCCCGGTGGTAAGCCGCCGGACGGGCGGGGAAAAAATCTTCCACATGCCCGCCACCTGCCCGGTATGCCACGCCGAGGTTATCAGGGCTGAGGGAGAGGCCATGCACCGCTGCACCAATACAGCCTGTCCCGCGCAGGCCCTGGAATCGATCATTCATTTTGCCTCCAAAGGCGCCATGGATATCGACGGCGTCGGTGAAAAGCTCTGCGGCAGCCTTTTCCAAAAGGGCCTGGTTAAAGACTCGGGCGACCTGTATGGCCTTAACCGTGACGCATTGCTGGGCCTGGAAAGGATGGGGGAAAAGAGTGCGGCCAACGTGCTGGAATCGATTGAAAAAAGCAAGGACAGGCCGCTGGCGCGGCTGATCTTCGCCCTGGGCATACCCAATATCGGCGGGGAGACGGCCGCCATACTGGTAGAGCATTACAACAGCATAGATGCCCTTTCCAGGGCAGGCCGTGAAGAGCTGATGGGCATACCGTCCATCGGGCCCAAGGTGTCGGACGGCATATTAGCCTTCTTCCGCCAGCCGCAGAACACCGCCGTACTGGAAAAGCTCCGCAAGGCCGGTGTAAAGATGGAATCAGCCGGGGCCGTGCGAAGCGATTTGCCGTTCTCGGGAATGGAATTCGTCATCACAGGGAAGCTCGTGACGTCGGGCAGGCAGGAACTGGAGGCTAAGATCAGGGCGCTGGGCGGCAAACCCGGCTCCGACGTGACCCGGAAAACTAACTGCCTTGTGGTGGGCGCCGACCCGGGCGCCAAGCTGGCACGGGCGCAGACGCTGGGCATCAAGATACTCAATGAAAATGAATTCCTGAAGAAGTTGAAGGAGGCTGAGGCTGGGCTCAAATAGCCCGGTACCGCCTATGAAAATAATCGTTGGACTGGGCAACCCCGGCAGCCATTACCGGCTCAACCGGCATAATATCGGCTTCCGCTGTACAGACCACATCGCCGATAAATTCTCAATCCATGTCAAGAAACGGCTCTGCAGATCTGATACGGGGCAGGGCAGCATCGCTGATTGCGAGGTCCTTTTGGTCAAGCCCAGGACCTACGTCAACCTCAGCGGCGAGGCTATTGCTTGTCTGCTCGATAAATTTCATGCCAGGCCGGAGGATATGATTGTAATACACGACGACCTTGAC
>JAPLHM010000026.1 GCA_026389635.1 Chloroflexota bacterium
CAATGCCGGCATGCTGGGAGCTTCGCGTCTGGCCTACTTTATGGGGCAGCGGCAGCAGCTCCCCAGCTTTTTCAGCAATCTCAGCAAGAAATCCCATGTCCCCAAGAATTCAATCCTGCTATTTTCAGCTATCGCCGTGGCCCTAATAGCCACCGGCAAAGTGGAGCTCCTGGTAGACCTTTATGCCTTCGGGGCCGTGCTGGCCTACACGCTGGCCCACGCATCCATAATCGCGCTGAGGATCAAGGAGCCCGATCTGCCCCGCCCATTCAAGATACCGCTAAACATAACCATCAGAGGCCGCCAGATACCGCTGACCGCGGTGCTGGGGGGTATGGCCACTGCTATCACCTGGCTGATAGTTGTTTATACCCACGCCATCGGGCGAATAGTGGGATTCTCATGGATCGCCGTTGGCCTGCTGATATTTTTCCTCTACCGCCGTTATAAGAACAAGCAAAAAAAGCTCGCGGAAACCCAGGAAGGACAATAAATCCTGCTCCCTTTTTCCACGATTAAACGGCGGCTTGACTGGTTAACTGCAGGCAGGTATGATGGGTTATTACCGCCTCAAATATTATTAATGAATCTTTATTAGCCGACAGCGGCGATCGCGCTGAAAACAAATTAGTAAGGAGGTGATTAGTGGCAAAGGACACTGGCGATTCCAAACAGTACAAAGCCGGCAAGGGGGCATCGATTTACATCCTGATCATCTGCACGCTGCTCTACATGGTCAACTATATGGACAGGCAGGTGATCGCCGCGGTGGTGGAACCGATGAAAGCCGCACTGAGCCTTACCGATGGCGACGTCGGGGTTTTAGGTTCAGTCTTCCTCCTCAGCATAGCCCTTTTTTCATTCCCCGTGGCGTATATGGTGGACCGCTGGAGCAGGCGCAAATCCATTGCCATTATGGCAATCCTGTGGAGCTTCTTTACCTTCCTGACCGGCAAGGCTTGGAATTTCGCGTCGTTGCTTGTCCCGCGCAGCCTGGTCGGCGTGGGTGAGGCCGGTTTCTCGTCAGGCGGCACAGCCATGGTCGGCGCTGCTTACTCGCACAAGAGACGAGGAGCAACCATGGGAGTGTTCAATATGGCGGTCCCGCTGGGCATAGCGCTGGGATCGGTGCTGGCCGCCGCTATTGCTAAAACCCAGGGCTGGCAGGCCCCGTTCCTCTACTTTGCCATCCCGGGCGTGATCCTCGGCATACTGGCGCTATTTATGAAAGATTACAAGACTGTGACCGAAACACATGGCACCGGCGTGAAGGTCACTTTCGGGCAATCGATTAAAACCCTTTTTAAGATACCCTCGCTGGTCTGGGCCCTGGTCGGCTACGGCCTGGCCAATATTATGTCGATGTCATTTCTCTTCTGGACCCCGGCCTACGTAGGCAGGGCATGGGGCGTTGATATTGTGGCCGCCAATGCCGTGATGGTACCCATCGTCCTGGCCGCCATAGTCGGCTCACCACTGGGCGGTATCCTCGCGGACGTATGGTTTAAAAAGAACCCCCGGGGGAGGCTGTATATCCCGGCAATCACCATTATGCTCAGTGCCGTCTGCCTCGCAGGAGCTCTCTACTTCCAGTTCAAGGGCATCGGCATGGCTCTCGTGATCGCCTACGGCGTGCTCAACGTGATGGCACTGCCCTGTCTGAGCGCCATATCACAGGATGTGGCTCCGGCGGCTCAGAAGGGGCTTGTCTGGGGTCTCATGGTATTCTGCATGTACGTCTTCGGCGGAGGCTGGAGCCCTTACATGGTCGGTGCTATCTCTGACGCACTGGGACAGGGCGCCCAGGCACTGGGCACCGCACTGACCATAGCCTGTATCGGCGGCGTCCTGGGCGGCATCTGCTATTTCATGGCTGCCAGGCCCTACCCTGCCGATATGGAAAGGGTCAGGCACGAACAGCTCATGGCAGAGAAATAATTCATCCGAAGTGCAATAAAACGGGGCGGCGAGCATGCTCGCCGCCCTGCTCTTTTCAGCCGAACTTGTTACCGTTTTATATGTAGAAGTGATCAAAGCGGTTGACAAAACCGGCCAAACTCCTACAATTACAGTTATACCGTCCACCAACTCGTTCTTAACTTATTGTTTGACAAGGATAGGAGGGCAAGGTTATGACCACCCAGAGTTGCAATTCCCCCCGTTACTCGATTAAGGAACCGGGCAACCTCTCTCCGCGCATCAAGTGGTTGCGCGACTATTACTTCCAGGGCAATAACCGGAAGTGGAACAACGAGTTCACCGGATTCACCACAGGGACACCCTGGGATATCCAGTACCAGGAGGGCAACTACTACATAGTGCCGGAGACATATACCTTCTTTCCCACCTTTACCGGAGCCTTCCAGCAGGCCTCCTTCAAAGTGGACCTCCCCGAAGGCTTCTGGGAATGGAGCCTGCCAGAAAGGCAGGCCTGGTTTGTCAGGGAAGTCATGGTTTATCACCTTCCGCACGAGGTGCTGCCGGGCGATCTCATAGCCGGCGGCCGCTTCAACATTCAGACCTCCAAGTGCTTTACTCAAAAGGAAGCTAAAGAGTATTCCAGGGCCGTTTACGGCAAAAAAGGCGCCCGGTCCGCCGAACTGTGGTTCCACAACCACGGGTATGGCAACGCGGGTGCGACCAGCGGGCACCTTATCCCCGACTATCCCCGCATACTGCGCGAGGGCTGGAAGAGTGTGCACGAGGAATTGAACCGCCGGCTGTCATCTCTTTCACAGAGTGAATACGCCGGCAAAAAGGGGCAGCAGGTGAAAGCCATGCTGGTTGCTGCCACCATGGCGCGCGACGTAGCCTTTGAATACAGCAATGTTTGCACACAATTGGCAGAGAAGGAAACGGACAGCACCAGAAAAGGTGAACTGTACAAGATGGCAGAGATACTGCGCCGCGTCCCGTGGGAGCCCGCGCAGAATTTCTGGGAAGCACTGCAGTCGCTGTGGATCACCCACATGCTCGTTATGAGCGAGGAGAACTATCCGGGCCCGGGAGTCTCGTTCGGGCGGGCCGACCAGTATCTCTACCCGTTCTGGCAGAAATCACTCGAAGAGGGCATGCAGCGCGAGTACGGCCAGGAGCTCTTAAAATGCTTCTGGATCCACTGCAACTATGCTTACGATGCCATGATCCGCACGGGCGGCAACCAGGGCATCACGGCTGGCTTCGGCCAGCTAATCACACTTTCAGGGATGGGCAAGGGCGGGGTAGACCTCAGCAACGACCTGACCTACGCCATGCTGGAGGTAATTGACGAGATGAGCCCCCTGTTGGAGCCCAAGCCTAATGTCCGCCTGCACAGGCACAGCCCGGACAGGCTGATGGAAAAGGTGGTTGACATGATCGCCTCCAGCCAGGGATCGCCCTTCCTGCTTAACTTCGATGAACGATCCATTGCCGGCATGCTGCGCGAGGCCAAAATGGCCGGCGTGGAAAAATTGATCAACGCCGATAACGTTTTCGATTATGCACCGGTCGGGTGCCTCGAGAACACCATGTGCGGGAACGACCGCTCGGGCACGGTGGATATCAACCTCAACCTGCTCAAGGCGGTGGAGCACGCGCTCACCGGCGGCTATGACCTGGTCCCGTGGACAGACCCCATGACCGGCAAACAGGAGCCGGCCAGGCGCATGGGAGCTGATACCGGAGATGCCACCAAATTCGCGACCTGGGCAGAGTTCTGGAACGCCTACGTTACACAGACCAAGGACATCATCAAAAGGGCGGCCGATCTGTATGACTGGACGGACAGGATCAGGGCAAAGTATATCCGTACCCCTTACCTCTCGTGCATGGTGAGGGGATGCATCGATAAAGCCATGGACATCAACGAGGGCGGGCCCGAGCTCAACTTCGTCACGGTGGAAGCCGTGACCTATGCAACAACCGTGGATTCCCTGCTGGCGGTCAATCACCTGGTTTTTGATAAGAAGGAGTGCACCTTGCAGGAGCTTATCCAGGCTCTCAAAGATAACTGGAAGGGGCACGAGGTCCTGCAGGCCAGGGCACTTAACAAGGCGCCCAAGTATGGCAGGGATGATGACCAGGCCGATGACCTGGGCAAGAAGGTGATGGACCTCTGGGCCGGCGAATCCTGGAAATACCGCACTTCGGTTACCGGCAAACAGTATCGCCCCGGCATGTTGTCCTGGAACTACTGGTCTGCCCCTGCGCCGGGGCCGATATCAACGGCCCGACAGCTAACGTAAACTCCGTGGGTAAGGTAATGGGCGGCAAGGACCCGGCGGGCATAGGCGACTTTGAAGGATACTTAAGCGTATTGCCCAACGGCGCCAGCCATACCATGACGTTCAGTCCATCGCTGTTGCGCGATCCCGAGCACAAGTCCAAG
>JAPLHM010000121.1 GCA_026389635.1 Chloroflexota bacterium
ACTCCTGGGTCTGCGCGCTGGAGCCGCCGGGTATGCCCTTGGCCTCCATCCTCCCCGTGCCGGGTATGTGCATGCCGAAGACCATCTGGTCGCTCCAGCCGTGGTAGGCCCCGCCGGCCTTGATTACCTTCTTCTTCCCGGTGAACGCCCGCGCGGCGCGGATGGCCGCCATTACGGCCTCGGTGCCGGAACCCAGCATGCGGAACATCTCCACATCCGGCATCAAGCGGTTGATCAGCTCAGCCAGCTTCAGTTCATATTCGTGAAAGAGTCCGGTCACGGGACCGCAGGACTGCAGCATCTCCACGACCTTCTGGCGCACAGGGGCGTAATTGTTGCCCAGCACGATGGGACCGCCGGCCTGCAGGAAGTCGGTGTAGCGGTTGCCGTCCACATCCCACAGGTATGCCCCATCAGCTTTTTCTACGGCGATGGGGAAGGGATGGTTAAAAGCCAGGTTGTGCTGTACCCCACCGGGGATAAACCGTTTGGCTTGATCATTGAGTGCTTTTGAGCGCGCGCATTTCAGCTCGAAATAATCGAGGTACTCTTTCATCTTGTCCAGACGTACCCTTCTCATGGGCTGGCGCACCAGGGCATCCAGGCGCCGGTAAATGTCCTCCACGTCCGGATATTGAGAGATTGCGTATTTTTGCTCTTCGGTCATGGTTATCCTCCCCCGCTTTGCTGTAAACGCGCTAAACTCCTTTCTTGAACGGGTCGGCCCATAGTTTGACCGAGGCTGCCAGCTCCTTGTGTGCCTTTGCATACTCTTCGAGGGAAACGCCCTTCATGGTGGCTTCTATGGCCTGGCGGAATGCCTTGCCACCGGCAACGGGGCCCAGCGGGTGCGCGTGAATGCCGCCGCCCGAGCCTATGACGATATCGTTGCCCAGGTCCTGCATAACCTTGGGTACCATAGTGGGGGTTATGCCGCCGGATGCCATGGGCCAGGTGGGCTTAAGCTGGTACAGCGGGTAGGTGAGGTTGCGGGCCGCCAGTTCGAACTTGTCCACGATGACAGGCGCCTTGCCGTAGGGGGCCGGTATGACCACTATGTCGGCGCCGGCCAGCCGCGGGAATTTGCCCAGTACGAGGTGCGAGCTGATGCCGTGCATGGGTGACATGTACAGTGCGCCGGCGACGTCCATATGGGCCAGGATGGGCACATTGATCTTGGGATCCTCGGCGATGGCCTGCAGGACAGGCAGGCCGACCGCAATGTAGTTTATCATGATGGCATTGACGCCCAGCTCCACCGCCCTCCGGGCATTCTCAAATATCTTGGGAACGCCGTCCGATATATTTACCGTGTAGAGGGTGTGTTCGCCAGTCTCTTCGAAGACCTGCTTCTCGATCTGCATATAGCGCTTGACGCGTCCAACCATGGAATTAAACGACGCGTCGGCTATCAGCTCATCGTCCTTGACGATGTCGCATCCGCCCAGCGCGGCCAGCCTGAAGAGCTCGGCCCCCACCTCCAGCGGATAGCCCGTGCAGGGCTTGACCATGTTGTTGAGCAGGGGGCGCTTCTTGACTCCCAGTAACTTGCGTATGCCATCTATGCCGAACTTGGGCCCTTTGAAGCCCGCCACGTATTTTTTGGGGAACCTGACATCGACCAGCTTGATCTGGCCCCCCATGGATATGTTGCCGACCACGGCGGTCAGCATCATGGGAATCTGCGAGCCGATGTTCACAAACGGGAAGGCTATCTGGACAAACCAGTTCCTGTCCTGCAGCCCGGGCGGCAGGCCAAACTCGTAGTCGGGCATTTCGTAAACCCCGATCACCTTGGCCACGTGCTGCCTGCGCACCTCGGGGGTCTCACCGGGCACAGCCACCCAGGTGCCTGTGCTCTGCTCGACGGCCAGCAGGGGCGCCAGCTTATGCATGGGGAATACCGCGGGATAGTTCACGACATAGGTGGCAATAATATACTCGTCGTAATCCACCCCGTCGGGCAGGGCTAAGGGCTGGCTAAGCATCTCTTCTGTTTTCATATTCTTCTCCTCTTTTTATACCCGTTCGCAGCGTTCTTTATTGATGCGCGTGTAAAAGCCTTTTAGATCCGTGTAAAGCTCCTTATACAGCGGATAAAGAAAGTCGTATACCTCGCGGTTGGCGGCCCTCGGCTCAAATGCGATATCGGAAGACACGACATTTTTGAGGCTCTCGAAATCTTTGTATATGCCCAGGCCAACCGCCGCCGTCAT
The DNA here is from genome assembly GCA_026389635.1 of Chloroflexota bacterium. Classification (GTDB taxonomy): domain Bacteria; phylum Chloroflexota; class Dehalococcoidia; order GIF9; family UBA5629; genus CAIMUM01. The sequence continues at coordinate 2,217 of JAPLHM010000121.1, forward strand.
GGCCGCTCCAACGGCGCCGGCTTCCTGGGGGTTGCGCACGGGTTCGATCCTCTTGCCGGTCACATCCGCCAGTACCTGCATCCAGGGATGGCCGAGGGCGCCTCCCCCGATCACCCGCAGCACTGGAAGGGGGAATTTGAACTGCGTCTCGATCACCTCGATTATCCATCTCAGGTTATAGGCCACGCCCTCGTAAACCGCCTTGATCATATGCTCGCGCGTGTGCTCCGGGACCAGGTTGACGAAGCCGCCACGGATAAAAGCATCGGCCACCGGCGCCCTCTCCCCATACATCCAGGGCATAAATATCAGGTAATCGGACCCGGCCGTCACCTGTTCCACCTTGCTGTCCATGAAGCCGAATATATTGGCCATCGCTGGATCAGCCTTCTCCAGCCTGCACATCTCGTCACCCAGCCATTTGAGGCAGCCGCCGGCCAACTCCATCTGCCCCAGCAGGAGCGCCTTGCCGGGATCGGCAGACTGCGTGCTGACCACGCCGCTCTTACCGGTAGGCGTCTTCGCGGTAACCACTCCCACCCAGGCCGAGGTGCCCATGCTGATATGGCCTTCACCCTCCCCCATGGCGCCGGAACCCACGGCCGCCGCCTGGATATCGCCGGTACCTCCCATGACGGGCGTACCCTCCAGCAAACCCATCAGCGAAGCAGCCTCCGCATTCAACTCGCCGATCTTATCCGTCGAGCGGCAGAGGGGGGGCAGCTTTTTAGTATCAAAACCAACGTATTTAAAGATGGTTTCCAGCCAGATTTTTTTCTTGAGATCCAGCCCGAAGGCCGAGGCGTTGCTCCATGTCATGAGCATTTTGCCCGTACAGCGGTAATTGATATAACCGCTCACATCGAGGAAATATTTCATTTTCTTATATACGTCGGGCTCGTTCTTCTTCAGCCAGAGCAGCTTGGGTATCCCGTCCTTGCCCGTGATGGAGGCGCCGGCTATGGCGCTGAAAACTGCTGGGCCGAGGAATTTGTTCATAACCCACCTGGCTTCCTCGGGCGCCCTGCTATCCAGCCAGATGATGCCCGGCCTGAGCGCAACCCCTGCATCATCCATGGGTACTATGCCTATCAGTTGTGTCGCGTTTACAACGCATAGTATATCCGAGGGGGATACACCGGTCTGGGCCATGAGTTGTTTGGTTGAACCGGTAACGGCCTTCCACCAGTCTTCGGGGTCCTGTTCAGCCCAGCCCGGCCGGGGGTACTTTATGGCATAGGGAGCGACGGACCTGCCGTGCACTCCCCCCTCCACATCCACCAGTACAGCCTTATTATTGCTGGTGCCGACGTCATGGGCAATTATGTACTTTGCCATATTACCTCACCCCCCGGATTATTTAGTATTTTTGAATTGCCACTTGAATAAACTGAGCATTATCATACACACTTATCAAACTGTAATCAATAGCTGCGCCCTCGTAAAAGCCCGATTTTTCAGTTAAAATCTTGGCTGACCCCGCTATATAAGGATATGTAAGTGAGATGACACAACGCAAGTACCATGCGCTTTATAAATCGGGTGAACTGAGGGAACGGGCGGAAAGGTTGAATAGACGCCTGGCTGAATGCGATATCTGTCCACGCGCATGCCGCGTAAACCGCTTAGAAGGCAGCGGTGGCTATTGCAGGTCGGGAAAGCCGGTGAGGGTGGCCAGCAGCTGTGCCCATAACGGGGAGGAGCCTGCTATCTCAGGGACGAGGGGTTCGGGAACGATATTTTTTGGCAGTTGCAACCTGAGCTGCGTCTACTGTCAGAACTACCAGATCAGCCAGGGGCACGTCGGCCTTTTCGAACGCGTGGACGGCCGCGGGCTGGCCAGGATAATGATCTACCTGCAGGAGGAACTGCGCTGCCACAACATCAACCTGGTCTCGCCAACCCATTACGCGCCGCAAATCGTGGAGGCTGTTTGCGAAGCCATTCCCCTGGGACTGGATATCCCCATCGTGTACAACAGCAACGCCTATGATTGCGTGGAGACCCTCGCGATGCTGGATGGCATCATCGATATCTACCTGCCGGATATAAAATATGCCTCGGATAAATGGGCCGCGAAATTCTCGGGGGCCAAAAAATACGTCAGGCACAGCCGGCTGGCCATAGCGGAGATGTACCGCCAGGTGGGAAACATGGTAACGGACGGCGAGGGGGTGGCAGTAAGGGGGTTGATAGTGCGGCACCTGATACTGCCCAACAGGCTATCGGGAAGCGAAGATTCATTGAAATGGCTGGCCACGGCGCTGTCACGGGAGGTGACTCTGAGCCTCATGGCGCAATACTACCCATGCCACAACGCCGGTAATGAACCGCTGCTCTCGAGGAGAATTAACGCGGGCGAGTACAGCGAGGTGGTGGATATTATGGAGGGGCTGGGCATGGGCAACGGCTGGCTGCAGCAATTGGACTCGGCGGAGCATTACCTGCCGGACTTCCAGCGCGAAGGCCACCCCTTTTCCCGGTAGGGAACAGGCTACAACCTGTCTTTGAGGTTACGTCTGAAGATACCCCTTATAAGGTTTTTGCCTGATTTGGCCCATATCTCCTTTATCCTGGGT
>JAPLHM010000014.1 GCA_026389635.1 Chloroflexota bacterium
CCCCGGCACCGCTTCCGGGCTCTTCGGCCGCGCCAGTAAACGGGTACCAGGGGTATTCGTGGGTGGAACAATATAATACCTGTGACTCGGGGTAGAAGGCTTCCTGAGTACCATTGCCGTGGTGGACGTCGAAATCAATTATTAGTATGCGCTTGATATCGTAGTTGGCAAGGGCAAAACGGGCGGCGATGGCAGCGTTGTTGAAAAGGCAGAAGCCCATCTGGTGTGAGCGCACGGCGTGATGTCCCGGCGGCCTGACCGCGGCAAAAGCGCCCTCGGCCTTGTGCTCCATGACATGCTCGACGGCCGACATTACTCCGCCGGCGGCATAAATTGCCGCCTCCCATGACCCGGGGGATGCGTACGTATCCGGGTCGAGCCATCCGCCGCCGCTGTCGATCTCGGCTTTCAGGCTCCTGATATATTCCCGGTCATGTACGGCGGCTATCTCGTCTATGCCGGCGGGGCGGGGAGAGATATGCAGGAGCTGTTCCCCGACTTTTGTCTTTTCAAGTATGGTATCTATCGCTGTCAGGCGGTCCTTGCCCTCGACGTGGTTGCCGGTTTCATGGCGCTGGTAGATCTCGCTGCTTACATAGCCAACTGACATCTGCTTGAGGATTTCCTTATATAGATTTTTGAGGAATTTAACCCTTTGGCCGCGGACCCCGGCCAATAAGCCTGCTAATTATATAGTTAATTTTCCACAGTTACGAGGTTGAGGCGTGGCACTCCCAGCGGATCGATGCTGTAGTTCTTTATACGGGGATTGACCAGGATGTAGCTCTTGTTGAACCAGAGGGGCATGATGGGCGCCTGGCCGACCACGACCTGCTCCGCCTGCTGGTAAAGCGCCATGCGCTTGTCATAGTCCTGCTCGATGGCCGCCCTGTCGATCAGGTCGTCCAGTTCCTTGCTGGAGAAACGCCCGGCATTGTACTCTGTGCCCGTATAGAAGAGTGTTTGCAGGAAGTTCTGAGGGTCAGGGTAATCTGCTATCCAGCCCAGTGCAAACATTTCGTCAGCCTCTTCCATCAAATTGTAATGGAATGCATTGGGTTCAAGCAGCCTTACGCTTACATCCGCTCCCAGGTTCTGCTCCCAATCCTGTATTACCGCGCCCAGGTAATCTTCAACATCCACCCCGCCCCAGCCGGCAACGGTTACAGTAATATGCGGCAAACCTGAGCCGTATTTGGATTTGGCCAGCAGTTCCCTGGCTTTGACGGGGTCATAGCCAGGCCCTTTTAAATCCGTATTATATCCTGGCATGCCGGTGGGTATAATGCCACTGGCCGTAGAGACCATGTCCTTTTGTATTATCTTGATGATGCGTTCCTTGTCGACCGCCAGGCAGAATGCCTGCCTTACAGCGGGGTCGTCAAATGGAGGTTTGCCGGTGTTGAATCCTATATACTGAAGGCTGAATTCAGGGAAAATATAAAGCTGGTCATAAAAGGGGCCGGTTTCGTCCTTGGCACGGTCGATATAAGACCGTGATATCTCCACTACGTCTATTTTGCCTGTCTCGTAAAGTGACATAGGGTTGCCTGCCAGCAGGTGGAAGACAACCTGGGCAGTGGCCTTCTTGCCATAAAAATACTGATTGGGCTGCAAGACTATTAATGAACCATCGGTCCACTTTGTTAGTTTATAGGCGCCGCTCCCGTTTGGCTTATGCCACCAGTCAATGCCGGACTCAACATTCTTTTTATCGACAAGAAACGCGGTGGGGTAGGCCAGCTTGGAGAGGAAGTAGGACCTGGGGGCATCGATGGTAATTGCCAGGGTCTGGTCGTCAATTACCTCGACGCCGCTGATAGTGGTGTATTTCCCGGATAGGACGTCCCCGGCGCCGATAATATCGTTGAGGTAGGTGGATGCTGTCTGTGATCCTGTAGCGGGATTGCAGGTTCTTTCGAATGAATATTTGACGTCAGCGGCGGTAATTTTGCGGCCATCCTGGAATTTGGCATCCTCGCGCAGATAAAAGGTGTAAGTCTTGCCATCGGCGCTTATTTCCCAGCGTTCGGCAAGGTCGGGAACGGGTTTGAGATCGGAGTCGAATTTAACCAGGCCACTGAATATCTGCATTACGTAAAGGTGCGAGGACATCTCGCTGGAGATGGCCGGATCAAGTGTGAGCGGTCCGCTGTCCCACAGGTTGAGTGTTCCGCCTGGCCCGGCGATATTTTCTAATGATGTTTGGACAGGCAGGCATCCTGTAAATGCTGACGCTAATACGGCGAAAACCGATAGGAAAGCCAGTGATGCGAAAAGCCGGCGTATATTCATATGATGACCTCAGATTAAATTTCTTGATTTCAAGCTGGTGTAGCCCTTATTGCCGACGATGATATGGTCGAGCACCGGAATACCCAGCAGTTCGCCGGCTTCGACAAGCCTTTTAGTCAGGTTTATATCCTCGGCTGACGGTTCAAGGTCGCCGGAGGGGTGGTTGTGCACGAAGATAACGGAGGCTGCCAGGGACGAAATGGCGTCTTTGAATACCTCGCGGGGATGGACTATGCTGCTGTCCAAGTTGCCAATTGACACCTGGTTTGTATTTTTGACACGGTTGCGCGTATCTAAGCAAAGGATATAAAAATATTCCTTCTTCTTCCCTTTAAGTTTGCTTTGCATGGATTTATAGGCTTCTTCGGGCGTCTGCACCGGCTTGCCCGGCTCGTCCGGCCCGTAATCAGGATCGTACAGGCGCTTGCCGAGCTCCAGCGCGGCCTTTATTTCTATCGACTTGGCCTCGCCGATGCCCCTGACCCTGCATATCTCCGCGACCGACGCCTGTGCAATATTCTGCAGGTTGCCGAATTCCGAGAGCAATTTTTGTGCGGTCATAAGGACGGAATCACCCTGGGCGCCGGTGCGCATTATAATAGCCAGGAGTTCTGCAGAGGACAGGGCCTCAGGCCCCAGCAGTAGCAGCCGTTCCCTGGGCCTATCCGACAGCGGCAAATCACGTACGGTGTAGGACCTTTCGGCGGTCATTTAAGCTGCCCCTGCGGTCAGCGCCGGCGTCAGAACGCGTGGTGTTAACCGGTTTACTAAGGCATCACGGGGAGATTCTTGCTTTAACAGTGTGCCGGGTTCAGCTTTTTTCTCAGGTTGTCCTATCATAGATTCAATCCAGGCTTCGTCCAATCCGCTGAGGTTAAAGTTGTAGGTTTTGAGCAGGGCGTCATCCATCGTATTTCCATCGTTGAGCAATACCAGCAGGTGGTTCAATTTATCTTTCCCAAAGGTGTTTATTATATATTCCACCACGCTCTGGCTCTGTGCGTAGGCATAGAAGGCTTCCTGCGCGTCTGCGGAGAACGGGCTTGATAATGACTGCAATGTGGCCAACCTGCCGTCCTCAATAGCCTTAACCAGCGCTTCCTTGTCCGAATTGCCCTGCTGGCCCTCGGCATGCATGGCCAATCCCTCATCTAACCAGGGAGGTACGGTAGCGCCGTAAGGGCTTACTGTAACCTGGTGCGTTATCAGATGGCCGAGCTCATGCGCTACTGCCTTCTTGCCCCATTCCAGGTTATTGGGCGAGACGCCGATTGAGATGATATTGAATCCGGCGTAGGCTACCCCGCCTGTCCATTCCTCCGGCGCTACGATGGAACCGCGCAGGTCACGGTAATTGCCGTAAATATATAGGCTGACAGGCTTCTCGATGAAAACCCCGGTGTCCTTGCCAAGTTTATCTGCGGCGTCCTGCGCTGCTTTGAGCAGGTCATCAGCAAAGGAGCGGCTGCCCTGGTACCAGAATATGGATATCTTGCTGTCACCTACTTTTTGCCATTTGTAGCGGGTGTCATCGAATGACAGTGTTTCCTTAGGTGTGGTCAGCCTGTTGCCTGAAGTATCTTCAATGACCCACCAGTAAGTGATTTTTGCGCCCGGTGGGAGGCTGCCTTTGCGCATATCCCAGGCCCAGCTTGCCGATACGTTCTTGCCCGCCTGGATATCCGGCCAGGCCTCGGCAAAGGATGGCGCGTAGGTTATCTTGTCCACTTCGTAGCGTAGCCTGATGCGGTTAATCGGGGCCGGGCTTTCTGCCCGCACATTGAAGGTCAGGAGGTTGGGGAATTCGTTTTCTGAGCTGGATTTGATAAGCTTTATTTCGCCGGCAGCGGCGGCGTGGGCGGGAGTTAATAATACAATCAGTGAAATGATGATAATCAGTATTGTCCTGGTCATTTTCCCTCTCCAACTTTCGAGCGTAAATATGCGTTGATAAACTCGTCGATCTCGCCGTCCAGCACGGCAGCCGTGTTACTGGTCTCATGCTCGGTCCTGTGGTCCTTGACCATCTTGTAAGGATGAAGTACGTAGCTGCGTATCTGGTTGCCCCAGCCGGCATCGATGCGTTTTCCCTTTATTTTGGCTTGCTCGGCCTCCCTTTTTTCGATCTCTTTCTCGAGCAGGCGCGCGTACAGTACCCTGAGGGCGCTCTCCTTGTTCTGGTGCTGCGACCGCTCGCTCTGGCAGCTTACCACCAGGCCCGTGGGGATGTGCGTGATCCTGACCGCGCTGCTGGTTTTTTGCATGTGCTGGCCCCCGGGGCCGCTTGAGCGGAAGGTATCTACCCTGATATCTTCAGGGCTTATCTGGAGGTCGCTCCTGGCCTCCGCCTCAGGCATGACCTCGACAAGGGCGAACGAAGTGTGACGCGCATGGTCGGCGTCAAATGGCGAGAGGCGCACCAGCCTGTGTACGCCGTGCTCCGACTTCAGGTTCCCGTAGGCGAAATTACCCTTGACCTCTATGGTAGCGCTCTTGATGCCGGCCTCATCTCCCGGCGAGACATCCAGGACATCAGATTGAAGCTTGCGGCGCTCGCACCAGCGCAGGAACATGCGCATCAGCATCTGCGCCCAATCCTGGGATTCGGTTCCCCCTGCGCCGGCGTGTATGGCAAGTATGGCGTCCCTGCTGTCGTAGGGGCCGTCCAGCATAAGCTGCACCTCGATATGATCGAAATGCGCTTCCATGCGGTCGGTCTCCCCTTGCACATCGGCTTTCAGGGATTCATCATTCTCGGCAAGGGCGATGGAAATGACCTCTTCTACACCCACAGCTTTCTTTTCTATGTCGCGCCACTGTGAGACGGTGTCTTTGAGCGCGCCTATCTGGCGCATCACTGATTGTGCCGTTTGCTGGTCAGACCAGAATCCGGGGTCGGACGTCCTTGCTTCCAGCTCAAATAGTTGCTTCTCTTTGCCCGCGATGTCAAAGATGCTCCATGATGGCTGAAATCCTGCGCCGCAGCTCTTCAATACGTGCTTTTTCTTCCAGCATTACTTATCCCTGTTGCAGCGGATAAACTCAATAGAGAGTCTGTTTTGCAGTGCACGGGCCTGGCTTGGATGGAGGTCCCAGGGACGGGTAAGGGCATTTTTCATAAAGCTGATTATAAAGGCTGCATACCGCATATTACAAATAACGCGGGTAAGCCGGCAAGGTTGCAGTGCGCGTCCGGTACGCTATAAAATAGTCAACGTTTAAGAGGATTAATTTCGGCGGATCGAATACCGGGGGAGAAATTAAATGAAGTTGAAGAGATCTTTTATCAGCATTGCAATCATAGCAGCGGTTTTATTATGCGCATTGGCGGGCTGCAGCCCGGCAGGCAATGTCAGTCAGCCGGATAAGTCGGCCATTACTGAAGGTGTGATGACCACGTCGGTGGATAACGATTCAAAACCCACCAGCCCGGTCAGTACATCCTTTGCACCTGATACGCCGGCCATCTATTGCTCGTTCAAAGTATCAGGCGTTACAGCGGAGGATTTAGTCAAGGCCAGCTGGTACTATGTCAAGGGCGAGGCCGTTGGTAAGGAAAACGAGCTGCTCGATGAGATATATACCAGCGCACAGGCCGGGGACCAGGGTTACTACCTGGCCTTTTACAAGCACATGCCGGCAGGTGGTTGGTATAAGGGCAGTTATAAAGTGGTTCTCTCCGTGAATAATACGGAGAAGCTGACGGTTCCATTTGAAGTAAAATAACAGGGACGCCCGGTCAGGGAGACCCTGTAATATGCGATATTGTTGACAGGTACGTATGCTTGATGCATAATAACGTGTAAAAAATAAAGGACTACAGGTAGACTTACATCATGGTAAAAATCAGGTTAAGAAGAACGGGCGCCAGGCATAAGCCTATGTATAGGATCGTGGTGACTGATAGCAAGGCGCCGCGCGAAGGCGCTTTTATCGAAGTAATCGGGAATTATAATCCTCTTACCGATCCGGAGACTGTAAATATTGATGAGGCAAAGGCCCTGGCATGGCTGGAGAAAGGCGCCCAGCCAACCGAGACTGCATACAGGCTGCTGGCTAAAACCGGCGTAATGGGGAAATTTGCCGAGGCCCATCCTACCAGGAAATTCAAACAGGCAGTACTGAAGACTACTCAGAAGGTGAAGAAGAAGTCCAAATCTGCAACTGAGGTGAAGGCATAATGAAGGAGTTAGTCGAATACATTGCCCGCAGTATCGTAAACGCGCCCGATGATGTCAAGGTAACTGAAGAGACTGACGCGGGCGGTGTGGTCATCAAGTTGGAGGTCAATGCCGAGGATAAGGGCCGGGTGATTGGCAAGCAGGGAAGGGTTGCCGAGGCCATGCGCACCCTTTTGCGCGTGGTTGCCACCAAAGCAGGTACAAGGGTCAGGCTCGAGATAATCTAAATAACAGGGTAATAAGAAAGCCAATATCGACCGGAAGATCGATATTGGCTTGTATTGTTTTTATTAGACTGCGCTATGTCCGCCGGGCTTGTAGCCTGGCATCCTGCGGCGCTTTTCGGCGACACGCAGGCGGGCGATGGAGCGCCTGAGGGCTCCTTCTGCCCTCGACTGGTCAATCTCGGTAGCCAGGCCTTTCAGCCGTTCTTCTGCTCGCTGCTTGGCTGCGGTGGCACGCTCGAGATCGATCTCGTCGCTTCTCTCGCAGGCGTCAGCCAGCACGATGACTTTGTCCTGCATCACCTCCATAAAACCGCCTGAAATAACCATGTATTGCTCGTCACCATCTTTGCGCACGATCAGTTCGCCCGGGGCAAGCATGGTGATGAGCGGGGCATGCTTGGGAAGTACGGTCAGCTGCCCCTCGGTACCCTCGGCGATGATGGCAGTGACGTCACCCGAAAAGACCTGGCGCTCGGCAGTGACAATCTCTAACTTCATAGTCGGCATAATTACGCCCCTAATTTCTGCGCTTTCTCTGCAGCTTCGTCGATGGTCCCGACCATTACGAATGCCGATTCCGGCAGGTGGTCCCATTTGCCTTCGAGTATCTCTTTGAAACCGCGCACCGTTTCCTTAATAGATACGTATTTGCCGGGTATGCCCGTGAAAGGCTCTGCCACGAACATGGGCTGGGTGAGG
>JAPLHM010000103.1 GCA_026389635.1 Chloroflexota bacterium
GGCTCACCAATGAAAATACTTCTTGCAGGTAACCCGGGCGCAGGCAAAAGCGTCCTGTTCAATCGCCTTACAGGCTCCCTGGTCACTTCGGACAACTTCCCCGGCACCGCCATCGGTTTCTCCTCAGGTCATATGCGGGTGGCAAACGACAGCGCCGAGGTTATAGATACCCCCGGCGTTTATTCCCTGGAAAGCTCCGGCCAGGCGAGTGAGGTGGCACGCAAGATGCTGCGGGACGGGGACATCATAATCAACGTGGTCAACGCCACCAACCTGGAGCGCGACCTGTACCTGACGCTGGAACTATTAGAGGAAAGGATACCCATAGTTGTCGCCCTCAATGTATGGGACGACGCCCGCCATATCGGCATCGAGATAGATTTAACAGCCCTCGAACAGATGCTGGGTGTGCCCGTCATACCCACCGTGGCCACCACGGGCGAAGGCATCAAGTACCTGGTTGAGAGCATCCCTCGTGCCGTAATGCGGGCCAACCCCGCCGGCACAAGGGAGGAACGCTGGGCCCGCATTGGCCAGATAATCGGGCAGGTACAGAAGGTCACTCACCGCCACCACACGCTGGGAGAATCGCTGGCCGACGCCACGGTCAGACCGTTGCCGGGCACCTTCATCGCGCTGCTTGTCGCTATCGCTGTCTTCGCTTTTGTACTCTACGGCGGCGAGGCGATTTTTAATTTCGTTGCCCAACCCATTTTCAACAAGCTCTGGCTGCCCGTGGTATCGGCTATAAGCAACCTGACGTCCGGCGCAACTTTTCTGCATGATATCCTGATAGGCAGGCTATTCAACGGGCAGATCGACTTCATGGAATCATGGGGGCTGCTGACCACGGCGTTGTATGTGCCCTTCGCCCTGGTGCTGCCCTACATCATCACCTTCTACTTCGCGCTGGGATTGCTGGAGGACACGGGCTACCTTCCCCGCCTGGCGGTGATGATCGACACTGTCATGCACCGCTTCGGCATGCACGGTTACGCCATCATACCTACCATACTGGGATTCGGATGCAACGTGCCGGCTATGATGGCCACACGCGTGCTGGAAAGCCGCAAGGAGCGTTTCATCGCCATGACGCTGATCGCCATCGCAGTTCCCTGCGCCTCGCTGCAGGCCTTGATACTGGGACTGGTGGGACAGCACGGTATACAGTACGTCGCCATGATCTACGCCACGCTCCTGGTAGTATGGGTGATTATCGGGATCATACTTAACCGGGCGGTCAAAGGTTTTACACCCGAGCTCCTCATAGAGATACCCCCCTACCGACTGATGCCCTGGAAACTTATGATGGAGAAGCTCTGGAGCAGGGTACGCGGTTTTATCGTGGAGGCAGTCCCGGTCATGATCATAGCCGTCCCCGTCATCAACCTGCTATACATGATCGGCGTTTTCCAGGCTATAACCAGTTTCACAGCCCCCGTGGTAAGCGGGCTGCTGGGCCTGCCCAGCGACGCCGTAGCCGCTATCTTCGTGGCCTTTTTCCGCATGGACGCAGCCATGGCGCTGCTGGCGCCGCTCGAGCTATCCGCCAAACAGCTCGTCGTCAGCAGCGTTGTACTGGTTATGTTCTTCCCATGCATAGCTTCACTCACCGTAATGTTCAGGGAAATGGGTTTCTGGAGCCTGCTCAAAGCTCTATGCATAATGATTGTCGCCGGACTTACAGTCGGCGGGCTTTTGAACCTCCTTCCAATCTGAAACCGGACTGAACCCCTGAAATTGGACTGTCAAGGTTAGGAAAGTTATGAATCCCTGGCAGTACGTTACCCTGCATCGGGCATCCTGATTGTTCTGCCAGGACAAGCAGGCACAACCGCAGCCATCAACTTATTCTATAGAATATTGTATATTTCTATAGATTTCTATATTATTTATCGTCAACGGTTTGGCGCTGTCAGATATATTTGGGATTAATGCCATGAAGAAGGCAGATTTAATCAGCATAAGTGAAGCCAGCCAGATGCTGGGGGTCAACGAGGCCACCCTGAGGCAATGGACGGATGAGGGCAAGCTCAGCGCATTCGTGACACCTGGCGGACACCGGCGCTTCTCGAAATCGGACCTCAAAAAACTCACCAGGCCCGGCCAGAGAGTTCTGGGCATCAGGGACCTGGTAAGCGAGCTTGAATATACCACGCCCCGCCACAGGGAGATTGCCCGCAGCTTCTTGGACAGCGCACCTCAGTCAGTTAGACCGGGAGAGGAGCGCCAGCGGCAGCTTGCCGAACTGGGCCGCCAGTTGCTTAACCTGACAGCCAGGTATGTCAGTGAGCCCGCCATGAGGGAGGAATCTCTGGCTGAGGCCCGCGAGACCGGCAGGGGCTTCGGCCGCCTGTTAGCTGAGATGGGGATGCCATTGACCGCGTCGGTTGAAGCCTTCCTCATGCACCGCGAACCCATCATGCAGGCAGCAGTCAATCTCATAGGCAAGCGCGAGTCGCTGGGTGGACGCATCGCCGAGGCCATACCGCTGGCCAACCGCCTGATGGATGAAACACTTGTCGCCATGATAGACGCACACCAAAAGTATACGG
>JAPLHM010000074.1 GCA_026389635.1 Chloroflexota bacterium
GCGGCAATTATGACCTCGTAGCCTTTAGAACCTGCTTCAAGGGCATACTGGCGCACCCTGTCCGGCTTGCGGTGGGCCGATAAAATGGCTATTTCGTACTCGATCTTGAACTCTTTGAATATGTCGAGGGCAGGCTGAATAAATTCCTCATCAGTCTTGCTCCCGATCACGATTCCAACCAGCGCCATCAATTCACCTCCCGTGCTGCAATATCCCTGCGGAAGTGGCAGCCCTCAAAATTGATATATGGCATATTGCGGTAAACTTTCTCCCTTGCCTCTTTCATGCTCCGGCCTGTGGCCGTTACCGTCAGGACGCGTCCGCCGCTGGTGACGATGCCGTCCCCGCGCTTAGCGGCGCCCGCGTAAAATATATTGACGTCCTTTTCCAGGCTGTCAGAAATGGTGATGGGGGTACCTGTGCGGTAATCGCCCGGGTATCCGCCCGATGACATGACCACGCCTGCGCAGGCATCGCTGCTCCAGGCTATTTTCATCCGGTCAAGCTTGCCTTCTATTACCGACAGCATTATCTCCACCAGGTCGGACTCCAGTCTGGGCAGTATCACCTGTGTTTCTGGATCGCCAAAGCGGGCATTAAACTCCAGCACTTTGGGACCCTGCTGCGTCATGATGATACCTGTATAGAGCACGCCTTTATAAGGAGACCCCTCCTTAGCCATGGCGGCGACAATGGGTTTAATAATCATATCCACGACCTGGCCGGTCATTGCCTGATCGAAAAAGCCGGGGGGGCTGTAGCTGCCCATGCCGCCGGTATTGGGACCCTGGTCGCCATCGAAGACCCTTTTATAGTCGCAGGCCGGGACCATGGGTATCACATTGACGCCATCGCTAAAGGCCAGCAGGCTCACTTCTTTGCCGAGCAGGCATTCCTCGATCACCACCCTGTCCCCGGCCGTACCGAAGGCCCTGTCCACCATTATCGAGTGGAGCGCGCCCTGAGCTTCCTCAGCGGTCTTTGCCACGGTCACTCCCTTGCCTGCAGCCAGTCCGTCGGCCTTGACAACGATGGGAAGTGCCTGGCCTTCGATATACTTTTTAGCCTCATTATAGCTGGTAAAGGTACTGCCGGCGGCGCATGGTATGTTGTTTCGCTGCATGATATCGCGGGCGAAGGATTTGCTCGATTCGAGGCGCGCGGCAGCTTTGGACGGGCCGAAAACGGGTATGCCGGCCTGGTTGAAAAGATCTGACATGCCTGCTGCCAGGGGGGCTTCAGGGCCCACCACCGCCAACCCGATGCCTAGTTGCCCTGCCTTCTTGATGATGGAAGGGATATCGTCTAAAGGTATGTCTATGTTGTTGGCCAAAGCGCCCGTGCCGGCATTTCCCGGCAGGGCATATATGCCATCGACGAGGAGGCTCCGGGCAATTTTCCATACCAGGGCATGCTCGCGTGCCCCGTTGCCGATGACCAGTACCTTCAAGCCGGAGTCTCCACCGAAAACTATGCAGTGATCTTTTTAACTATGTTGCGCTTGCTGCTCTTGGTCTTGCCGCGGTTCTTTTTTGTGCCCTTCAGCTTTGGTTTATGTGCCATTTTCTCTCTACCTTAACTCGTTATTCAATTTTTCAGCCTGGACGGGGTCAAGCGATTTCAGTAGCTTTATAAGCCTGGCCGCATGCCCTTTTTTATCCTCGAGTATCTGCTCGATGGTGTCCGCAGCGTCTTCATTGTCGATCATCTCGACCTGTGCTTCATACTCGTTTATAGCTTTAAGCTCGGCCACCAGGTCGTCGCGTATCATCTCGAG
>JAPLHM010000168.1 GCA_026389635.1 Chloroflexota bacterium
GGCATCTTTTTGTCCGAAGTAAGCCCTGTCCGGCTGAATGATGTTGAACAGTTTATTGCACACGGTTGTCACGCCCTGGAAGTGGGTCGGCCTCGATTTTCCCTCGAGTTTGGCGGTTAGCCCACCGACTTCTACCCGGGTGTCGTAGTCCACCGGGTACATCTCTCCATCAGGCGGGACGAAGACGATGTCGGTCTTAACCTTTTCCAATAGGGCCAGGTCGCGGTCGAGGTTGCGGGGATATGACTTGAAATCCTCGCCGGGGCCGAACTGCGTGGGATTTACAAATATAGTGGCCACTGCAACCGCGTTTTCAGATTTGGCCTGCCTGACCAGTTCCAGGTGTCCCTCGTGCAGGTAGCCCATGGTGGGCACCAGTCCCACGCTGCCCGCGCACTCACGGCGCAACTTCTTCATTTTGGCTATGGAGCGTGCAACCTGCATAACGTTTAAAGGTCCTGCAGCAGGCTATTATCTATGGAAACGCCGTGTTCAGCGGACGGGAAGGCTCCCGTTTTTACATCGGCGCAGTATTCTGAAATAGCATTTTTCATAGCGGAGGCTAATTTGGCGTACTGTTTGGTATGTTTCGGCACAAAATCGGTGAAGAGGCCGAGCATATCGTTTATCACCAGCACCTGCCCGTCGCAGAAAGGTCCGGCCCCGATCCCGATAGTCGGGATCCTGAGTTTGCCGGTGATCAGTTTGGCTAATTGCACGGGCACCAGTTCCAGCACGATGGCAAATGCCCCGGCCTGCTCCAGCGCCAGGGCGTCCTCGAGAAGGCGTTTTGCCGCATCCGTGGTCTTGCCCTGTACGCGATGTCCGCCCAGCTGGTGTATCGACTGCGGGGTCAGGCCTATATGTCCCATCACCGGTATGCCGCAGTTGACGATGCGGCGGGTTGTCTCGGCCATGACCACGCCTCCCTCTAACTTGACGGCCTGGCAGCCTCCCTGCTGCAGCAGCCTGCCGGCATTGCGCATGGCATCCTCTACACTGGCCTGGTATGACATGAATGGCATGTCCCCCACCACCAGAGCCATCCTGGCGCCGCGCACCACCGCCCTGATATGGTGCAGCATCTCGTCCATGCTAACCGGAACGGTGGAATCGTAGCCCAGGACAACCATGCCCAGGCTGTCGCCTACAAGTATGAGGTGCACCCCTGCGTCGTCCACCAACCTTGCCGTGGAGTAATCGTAGGCAGTGAGCATGGTGATTTTCTCACCGGCATTCTTCAGCTCTTGGATCTTACTAATAGTCTGCCGCATGGGTGCCCGCCTTTCGCTACCTGGCGGCCAAAAGATTATTGATCCAGGCATCCACGTTTTTGGTCGATTTTATGCGGTTATGCCTGTCCACGTAAACCACGCGGGGATTTACCTGGCCGGCCTCTTCGCATGGAACCTCATGGTAGGTGAGAATAATGATCACGTTGTCCACGCTGGCCAACCTGGCCGCCGCACCGTTGAGGCAGATATCCCCTGAGCCCGGGTTGCCCTCGATGGCATAGGTGCTGAACCTGGCGCTGTTATTTATATTCAGTATTTCGACCCTCTCGTAGGGGAGGATGTCAGCCGCCTTCAACAGGTCGCTATCGATTGTGATGCTGCCTTCATAATCGATGTTGCAATCGGTTACCCTGGCCCTGTGTATCTTGCTCTTGAGCATGGTCCTGGTTGACATCCTTTTATCTCCTTATAAATAAATAATCAGGATCATGGGCCGGCGCTTCGCCCGGCCCGTTTAACAGGTCACGTGTCTCCTGCGCGGTCTCTATGCTGATGCGCCCTTTGGCGCGGGCGATCTCCAGCGTTTTCAACCCCATGACACGGTAGATATCCAGATTTTCGGGGTGCCCCTCTTCAAGGGCGGCCATGTGCTTGCGCACGGTCTCGACGTCGCCCCTGGCTATGGGTCCGGTCAGACAGCCTGGTATGCCCACCCGCTCGATATTTCTGACGGTTCCCTTGAGCAGGGGCAGCAGTGCTGTGACCGCCTCGTCCTGCGGTATGCCGAACGATTGCCACAGGTCGGCGGAGGTCTTCATCAGGGCAACCAGGTAATTGGAAAGGGTTACTGCTGCAATATGGTACTTTACCTTGTCGCCCGCTTTGAGCAGGATGACATTTCCGTCCAGCGCCTGTGCCATTTCGCGCGCCGCGGCCAGTCCCGCCTCGTCGCCCTCGATGGCAAAGGTGGAGCCGGGTATGTTATCGATGGCCTCTTCTATGCCGGCGAAGGTCTGCAGGGGGTGCAGGCAGCAGGCATGGGCGCCATATCTGCCGGCCGGCTCCAGGATATCGGTGGAATGTACGCCGCTGCAGTGGACCGCGACCTGACCCGGGCGCCACCTGATGCCGGCGGCTATATCGGTGATGACGTCGTCGGGCGTAGTGATGAAGACCACCGAGGCTATGTCGGCAACCTGCTGGGGTCCGTCGCACACCGTGCAGCCGCTGATAAAGGAAGCCAGCCTTTTGGCAGAGGACAGGCTCCTGCTGCTGACGGCTACCACCGGGTAACCCCGCTGCCAGAGCCGGGTTGCGAGTGCCGTGCCGGTCATCCCGGCGCCGATAAAGCCGATTGTCATTTTCATATTTTCCTGCCTTTCAGGCAATAAAAAACCTTCCCGTCAGCAACCGGGAAGGTCATTACAAGATAACCTGTATATACCGTCTCGGTCATCGCTGATCCAAGCGGACTTTATATTCAGTTGGGGCGCCTTTGCCTCACCGCCCCTGCGGGTCGATGGACACTATTATAATAGGAGCAAATTATTTATTTGTCAAAGTTTGAACTCCCACCGGCAATAATAGTCCTGGTCGCTCTCGCGCGGCGGGGTTTTCAGGCAGTTGACCTGGATGTCGGGGTTGAAAAAGGAGGCGTACAGCTTGTTCAGCCTGATCTCCACGTTGTTGCAGATGTCGTTCTCCCTGCCGCGTCCCTCGCGTTCAAGTGCGTTCACGGTCGGGCAGTGCAATACCTTCCAGATCACGTGGTTGTCGTTGATAAGCTCGAAGTTGGATTTGATGTTCCAGGCCCACGGGCTGAGCTGGAAGGCTTTCATCATGGACTTTACGTCCTTTCCCCTGATATTGAAGCCCTTGCTAAGTTTGTTCATCTCGTAGAGGCACAATTTTTCCCACACCATGATATCGCAGGTCAGGGCCTCGTCGTTGCCGGACCTCTCCATCAGGGTAAGATACCAGAATCCGTCCAGGGCCTTGTAAAGCTGGGCGTATATCTTGATCAGCTTCTCCAGCGCCTCGTAGGAGAAATCGCTGGGCTTGAGGTCGGGCATAAAATCGCCGCTGTAGTCATCCAGTTTCTTCAATACAGCCTCCTCAGACGTAGTAAAGAATATCGGGAAAATGGCCTGCCGACACCGTGTTTCCGCTCTTCATACTATCAGCTTTGGCTGGCAGCGGCTGCAGAAATAAGAGCCTTTAAGGTCCGTGTCGATCAGGCTGTTTGAGAAATGCATGACGCAACTGCCGTCCATACAATGCCCCAGTCCCATAGTATGGCCGAGCTCGTGGACGGCCTCTTTGAGCGCCCTTTCACCCAGGAGCTTTTTATCGGAGGGAAGCCCATAGCTTTCCCCACGCAGCAGGTTTAGGGATATGATTGCCACACGCCCGTCACTATCAGCCTGGCCGAACAGGAAGTTAAGGTCGTGGGTATAGATGTTGACTTCTGTTATGCCCAGCAGGTGTGTGGAATTATTTCTGTGTTGCCGCAGACAGTCGATCAGGGCATCGGAGAGATACTGGTTCCTGGCGGGGTCAAATGCCCGGGCGGGGATGGGGATGGGGTCACAGATATGCACGGGACAACCCAATATTGCGTTAAGGCCGCCCTTCAATCCCTGGATGACAGCGGGGTCCGCATCTCCCATGGGGACCAGGTCTATGTTCATTCACCGGTATGCCAGCCAGGCCAGCATCTCGGCCAGCACATAGCTCTGGTTGTTCCTTGTCAATTCGGTAACCCGGATGTTCCTGGTCTGCCTGATGGTGTCGGCCAGCGGATGCGGTTTGAGGGTAATTGTCCCCAGCACCTTCTTGGGACTACTTAGTGCATCCTGCACTGCCTGTATAAAGCGCGGGGAGAAAAGCTCCATCTTCCCGATCTCGTCGATCACCACTATGTCGTTGTGTTCTATGGCATAATAAATTGAATCAACGCCGGTGGTATTGAGCACCTCTATATCCACGCCGTACTTGCCCACGCGGAAGGGGCTATCGATGGCAATATGCGCCAGCACCCCCTCTTTCTCATCCAGGGTGACAATGCGGAAGCCTTCCCTGATGCCCACGTTCCTGATTTCCTGCGTGAAGAAACCGCCGGCATTACACTTCGACTGTGTAATTGCCTGCTTGATGATGCTGGTTTTACCTGTGCCGGGCATGCCCGTCAGCAGATAAGCTTGCCCCATCAACCTCCTTTGGTGGACGCCGGTTTCTTTTTCGGGCTGGCGGCCTTTTTCGGCGCGGCGGCCTTCGCAGCAGTAGCCGACCCGGCTGCCGGGCCGGCTTTCTTTTTGGCAGGTGCTTTCTTGGGTTTCTCCGCCTTTTTAACCGCTGCAGCCTTCACCGGCGCGGGCTTTTCCTTCTTAACCGCAGGCTTCTTGGCTGCTGCTTTCTTGGGCTTCAACATGTCGGCCAGCGCCTTGACAGGCTTAGGTATCTCGATCTCTTTCTTGACGGCTATTTTAACCGCCGGCTTGTTTGAAGCACCGGAAACGAGGGCTAAAGCCTTGCGGCGCTCCTCCCGCTTTTTCCTCTTGCGGCGGTGCTTGACTATGGCCATTCTCTTGCTCTTGTTCATCTCATACCACCTAATATTGTTCCCTTTAATATAAAACTCGCTATGTATTATCGCTAAAGCGGCCGCAGATTTCAACTCTGGCAGTCATTTATCAAGCGTATTTCCGCCTTGCTCTCGATGAAAGCTCGGCCAGCAGGCTGAAAACATATTCCACCGCATCGGTACTGAGCGATGCCAGCCCGCAGGTTGGTGTAATAAGGCCCTGCCTGACTAACTGGCGCACGGACAGGCCGGCCCCGTCTACGCGGGAAAGAGCGTCCTCAAACCTGTCGAAAAGGCTGGCCGGGGATTCTTTTTTCAACGACTCCTCGTCGTTGGGGACGATGCCCCAGGCAATGGCCCGCCCCTTGCGGACGTGGGAAATCAGATCCGGAAGGTAACACAGCACAGAATCAAGATAGCTGTAGGCATCGAAACTTATGACGTCGATGGGCAGGTTGAGCAGCAGGGACCAATCCGTGCCGCCGCAGCAGTGGATGCCTTTGATCCCTTTTATCCCGCCCAGCACTTCACTCAATTGGCCCGATATCTGCTCATTGGACAGCGCCACGAAAGCCGAGCCCAGGGACGTCAGGTACGGTTCATCCACAAAGATCACCGTCTTTTTGGAGAACGATTGCATGAAGCTTTCCAGCCAGGCAGCTTTCAGTTTGAGGAATTTGCCGGCTGCGTCTGCCAGCGTCTCGTCATAGATTATTCCCTTGCCCGAGCCGTCGGTGACGCACAAACCCCAGCTGACCGGCCCGCAGATTTGCCCCTTGACCAGCGGTAAGGCCGTATTATAATAGTCTGCCATGCCGTAGAGGCCGGAGGCGTGCTCCTGATCGACGGCATACCCGCCCGTCACGCCGTCGGCCCAGTCGTAGTAAAGCTGTTCCATGGCACGGTCGAAGCCCGGCCCACGTTCAACAAGTATCTTCTGGCCGTCCACGGCGACGCCCGGGAACCCCTGGCTGTACTGTATATACATGTTTTCCAGGTTGGAGCGCATGGGCAATTGAGGCCAGGCAGGCAGGTCCACCAGGTATTTGCTTATACCGGCGCAGGCAGCGGCCGCATCGGTATGCGGCAGGCTGCCTATGAGCGTGGCGGCGCAGTTGAAATCAGGCACGACTAAGAGACTCCTTTACTTAACGTATTTACCGATGATGAGCTTCAGGTCTTTCCTGGCTTTGTCAGGTATTAATTCGTGGGCGGTTATTATGGCATTTTTCAGCGCATGCCCGCAAACGCACTCCTTCCTTGCAGGCAGATTAATAATGGCCTGGCGTAAGATCTTTTTAGCCGTCTGCACACTCTTTTTCAAATTTGATACGACCATCGCGGTAGAAACGGTCTCGCTGAGCTCGTTCCAGCAATCGTAGTCCGTGACAATGGCCATCATGCCGTAGCATAGCTCAGCCTCCCTGGCC
>JAPLHM010000128.1 GCA_026389635.1 Chloroflexota bacterium
GGCCGTCGAGGCCGGTATCATGCGTGACAGCATAATCGAGGCATAGGCATCCACCGTATTGAGCTTCTGATCGGGCGTGCCGAGCGAAGCTTTCTCCGAGGCGATGCGGATATCGCAGCACAGAGCCAGTGTGAAACCTGCTCCCAGGCAGTAGCCGTTGACGGCGGCAATTAGCGGTTTCCTGATATTGGCCAGCTGCCAGTCGTAATCGGCCTCCCAGTTCACTCCCAGTTCGATATGCTCGGGGTCGGTCAGGTCCGCCCCGGCGCAGAACGACCTTTCGCCTGAGCCGGTGACTATGCCCGCGTAAAGGTCATTATCAGCATCGAAGTCGTGCAGCGCCTTGATCAGCTGACGGCTGAGCTCCACGCTCATGGTATTCAGCTTATCAGGACGGTTAAGCGTTATGTACGCGACATGATCCTTCTTCTCGTATATGAGAATAGACATATGCTTCTCCCCGGCCCGCAGTCCCTGCGGGCCCAGTTGAAAAATTTTATTTCAGAGTTCTTAGAGTATGATCTTTTTTTCCTTGAAGTTCCCGATATCTTCCCAGCTGTATCCGAGCTCCAGCAGCACCTCCTCGGTGTGCTGGCCGAACTCGGGCGCGCCGAAGGGCGTACGCTCAGGGGTGCCCTTGAGCTGGATGGGGCAGCGGATACCTTTGACTTTACCATAGCCGAAATGATCGTACTCGATGATGTATCCGTTCTCCAGGGCCACAGGATCTTTGATGACCTCGGTAGGAGTCTGCGCCGGCGCCCAGATGAGGCCGTTCTCATCAAACCTGGGGGCGAAGTAGTCACGCGGATGCCTGGCAAACTCGGCATCCAGCAGCTTGATCAACTCTCCGCTGGCCTTGCACCTGTCACCATGTGTAGGATACTTGGTAAGCCAGTCTTCCCGGCCCACGCTTTTGCACACGCCCGGCCAGAAACGGTCGGTCTGCAGCATCTGGAACATGAACCATTTGTCGTCTTTGGCCGCATAAGTGTTGTACAACGGGTTGCCCGCGGCAAACCTGGACTGCCTGCCCAATTCCATGTTGTAAACCAGCGCGCCCTGCACGTCGATACCTGCCACCCACATACCATTGCCGTAAAGCGATAACTCGACCAACTGGCCTTTGCCGGTCTTCTCCCTGGAATAAAGCGCCAGTGAAATGGCCCCCAGTGCAAAAACGCCGGTGGTGTTGTCGCCCATGGCCCCCCGTAGCGGGACAGCCGGGGTGCCCGGTTCACCCATGGTGGACATTATGCCCGAGCGCGTCCAGAAGGCTGTTTCGTCGAAAGCCTGCCAGTCGGCGCCCGGACCCTTTGAGCCATACCCTGTGATATTACAGTACACGATGCGGGGGTTCAGCTTGTTGAGCGTGTCATAATCCATCCTGGCCCGCTTGAGCGTGGAGGGCCGCAGGTTAGCCAGGAAGACATCGGCCTGCCCCACCATTTTGTGCATTATCTTACGGCTCTCTTCCTGCTTGAGATCGAGCGTGATACAGCGCTTGCTGCGGTTGGCCATCTCCCACATCCAGTTATACCCGATATCCAGCTCAGCAGGCAGTACACCCGATGAGAACATGGCTCTTAGCGGGTCTCCCTCAACCGGTTCCACCCTGACCACGTCGGCGCCGTGCTCGCCCAGCCACATGCCGCAGGTGGGGCCGGCAAACCAGGTGGAGAGCTCGACAACTTTGATTCCGTCCAGTGCTGATGCCATGTGACTATCCTCCTGGGGGTTTTCAATTTTCAGCATTTACTGCCCGGCAGATTGGCCGTTCCACCCGACCGGGTCAGGTTTTTCAGTTAAAGTGAAGGTTGTTGCCGGGATCCGGACATCCCTGTTGCAGGATCCGCCGGGCCCCGGCTTCATATTCAATCATCGCATATACACGAAAGGGCTTGCCCGTTTATGATACCGAGAGTTTCTCTTCAGCCTCAGCCAGGGTGGCATCGGCAATCCTGGTCAGGTTGGCATCGAGGTCTATGCCCTTGCCCTTGAGATAGGCTTTACGGATTATGTACCAGACGGCGCCGATTACCAGGACACCCACGAAGGTTATTACAACCCATGGAATCTCGATTTTGTCCTTGGGCATCACATCGGCATATATACCAAAGAGGAATATTAATCCTGAGGTGATCAAAGTGCCGATGAAGGTGAACCAGCGCCAAAAACCGTTGAATTTAATAATGGCCTTTTTATACAGGTCAGGCAGTTTTTTGGGTATGCGCAGCACGCACCACGCCAGCAGTATCTGTATAACCATTATGGACAGGATGGCCGCCAGCGCATACTTGTCGATAGTGGCCGACAGGCATATACCTGCAACTTCGATGAAGAGCACTATCAGTATGGCCATGTCGGGACTCTTGAACCTGGGATGCAGATGGGCTACCGCTTTGGGGAAGAGGCCG
Organism: Chloroflexota bacterium; assembly: GCA_026389635.1. Lineage (GTDB taxonomy): Bacteria > Chloroflexota > Dehalococcoidia > GIF9 > UBA5629 > CAIMUM01. Next base: position 2,418 of record JAPLHM010000128.1, read on the forward strand.
TCGCGCGCCCAGGCCAGCAGGTCGCGTCCCGCCGACCACGTTAGGGCATTGACGGTGGTGAGTATGGCGCCCATAGCCGCTATGAAGATGATCCAGATACCCCAGCCCGGCATCAGCCTGGCTGCATCGAGCATAATGGCCGGCTTGCCCGCCTTTGCGGCGGCCTCGGCGCCCATGGATGCCACGAGGGCAAAGGGCTGCAGAACGTAGAGTATGAGGATGATGATGAAGGCGATAATCAAAGCCAGCGGCAGGTTGCGCCGCGGGTTTTTGACATCGCCGCCGATGTCAGCCAGCGCCACCAGTCCCGCCCAGGACATACTGGCCAGTACCGTAACTATGATGAACCCCATGGCGCCCCCCGTGAACATGGGCGTCATGTTTACCGGGTTGTAGTTGGCCGAGCCGACTATGCCGAATATGATCATACCGACGACGAAGGCCAGGAACATGATACCCTGCACAATGCTGGCTATGCGCACGCCCAGGAAGTTGAGCAGCGCGAAGAAGGAGACGCACGTTAAAGGGAGGATGAGGGGATTGATGCTAAAGGACGGGTTGAACGACTGGATAAAGGCGGTGACGTAATCCCCGAATCCGACCGAAACCAGGATATTGGAGGCTATCAGCGCCAGCACCGCCGCAAAGGAGACCATCGCCCCCCAGGCAGGTCCGGCCACCCTGGTTGCCGTCACGAAATTAGCCCCGGTCACCGGCAGGACGCCGGTAAGCTGCACCTCAAACAGCACAACGAAGAGCGCCGGTATGGCAGCGGCCGCGTAGGCTAAGTAAACGCTGGGGCCGGTCATACCGGCCAGCATGGGCACCATCACGAAGATCGCGGCTCCGACCACCAGGCCAGTGATCATCGCCACCGCCTGGAACAGCCCCACCTTTCTTTGCATGATTTCGATTTTTTGTTCTGCCAAGTTCAACCTCCTTAATAAAATATTCTGCTTAATCAGAGTAAACCCGTTGAATGCCTGTTATTTTCTGCGCACCTCCTTGACCGTATCATGTTTTTCCCAGTGCTTCCTCCGGTTGCAGATCCAGCAATATGGTTACGTCCAGGGCCAGGTGAAGAGTATGCCCAGCACGATGCCCAGCATGGCCCCGGCGAACACCTCCCACTTGGTGTGGCCGATGATCTCGGCCAGCCGCTGGCTGAACTCTTTGTCGCCCTTGAAAAGCTCGTCCAGCATCTTGTTGAGCATGGTAGAGTGGTAGCCGACGGTGCGCCGCACGCCGGCTGCGTCGTACATCACTATGAAGGCCACCGCCAGAGAGATGGCGAACAGGGGTGAATCGAAACCGTACATCAGACCGATGGTGGTGGCCAGGGCGGTCATGAGGGCCGAGTGCGCAGAGGGCATGCCACCCGGGCTCCAAATGTAAGAGACGTCCAGCTTTTTCTCGCGCACGAAATTTATGAGGGTCTTGAGCGCCTGTGCCACGAACCATGCCACCAGCGGCACCCAGATGGCCTTCCAGGCCGACGAACCGTCAACCGCCTGGCTCATCATCCAGTTCATGCAGCCCCCCCCACCCGCGGCCTCAGCGGGGCGCCCGGCCTGTATTTAACCTGTAGCGCCTTGACCGTCATCAGCAGTCCCAGCAGCAGGGGATAGACAATAAGTAATTGGTAGGCCGTGAACGGCGGCGGCAGTGAGGGCGTGACTATTAAAATGGGAGGTATCGAAATATTGGACCACTGAAAGGCAAATAGTAAAACGGAGATGGTTAAAAGGCCCATGCCGAAGCTTGAGCTTGAGTTTTTGATCCTCCATGCCAACAGTGCCGCGACCGCAGCCCCGGTCAGCGTGGGCACGCTGCAAATGGCCACCAGCACGCCGCCGATAACCGTGGCGCCGCGCCCGCCCTGGAACCTCAGGAAGATGGACCACTGGTGGCTGACAATGGCTATGGCGCCCGCCAGCATGACCGTCAGCGGACCGGCCTTGAGCCACTGGGCGATCAGCACCGCCAGCGCCGCCTTGCCGATATCCATAACGACCACGGTCATAAAGGGAAGCAGGCCTACCCTGCGGTAGACCGCGGCAGCGCTGATCTTGCCATCCGGCTCATCCCTGATATCTACCTTTCCCGCAAACATGGCAACTATCAAAGCCGAAGGTATTGCGCCCAGCAAAAGGGCGATGGGGATGCAGAGCAGACTGTAATCATTCATTTTTGTAGCTAAACCCGGCATGTTTGAGGGCAGTATATCACAAAATTTCAGACCCCGGTCCGGGCTCCGCCCTGTGCCTCACGTCTAAGGTCAGGAACTCGCGCGCCTCCTTTGATAGCGCCAGACCGATGGACATGGCCAGCACCAGCAGGCCGCAGGTGGCGTATATCACTGGTATGTTCTTGTTGGCCATATCCGCAATCACACCGGCGATGCCCATTCCGATGGGGGCCAGGCCGCTGGTCAGCGTGCCCAGCAGTCCGAACACGCGGCCGCGTATCTCTGATGAAGCCGCCAACTGGATAACGGTGGTGGTCTTGACGATGAATATGCCGGCCGTCAGCCCGATCATGGTAACGACGCCCAGCACTATGAATGGCTGGGTTATGAATCCTACGATGCCCAACGAGACGGAGGCGCCCAACAGTGAAAGAATGATCAGGTCGCTCTGAGCCTTACCGCGCACGTTGACCCCGCCGGCAATCAGGTAGCCGACCACCGAGCCCAGTCCCACGGCAGCCAGCAGGTAGCCGTACCACGAGGCGTTCTGCTTTAGATAGTCTTCCACGTAAAAGGGCAGCAGCAGCAGCATGGGCGCGATGAGCAGGTGCAGCAGCGCCGCCGCCAGGAAGAGAATGCGCATGCCTTTCTCATTCCACACGTAAACCAGGCCCTCCTTGGTATCCTGGATAAAGGCCTTCCAGGCCTCGCCCGATTTCCTCTCCGGCTTGGGCGGTGGCCGTGGTATGCTGATGAACGATTCAGTGCCCGCTGCGTATATGTAGGTGGCGCTGTTGATGAGAAAGAGCAGGGGCGCACCGGTGATGCTGAAGATAAGGCCTCCCAACCCCTGGCCCAGGAACATGGCCAGGAAGATGGCGAACTGGTTGAGCGAATTGGCTACATTGAGCTTTTCCTTGGGCACCAGGTCGGGTATGGCTGCGGACATGGCCGGGGTGAAGAATGCAAATATGATGGCGCCCAGTGTGGCCACGATGAACATCCAGGTGATATTAATGGCGCCGGCATGGGGCGTGAGGTAGACAAAGGAGAAAAAAGCGAAGTTGCCCTGCGGATCGGTGGTGATCAGGCCGGTGGCCCAGATCAGGAAGAACATGAGCGCCGCCAGCGAGAATACCAGTATGCCCTGGATGAAGTCGCTATAGACGATGATCTTCTTGCGGGAGAAGAGGTCCGCGAAGGTGCCGCCCATAGGGCCCAGCAGCACACCGGGCAGGGTGGAGAAGAGCATCATAGCCCCCATCAGGCTGGCCGACTCGGTGGCCTGCTTGATGTAGAAGAGCATGCCCACGTTGAAGTAGCGCTGCCCGATCTGGCTGACGAGCTGCCCCTGCCAGAGCAGCA
>JAPLHM010000269.1 GCA_026389635.1 Chloroflexota bacterium
GGGACCAACCCCTGCCCGTACCTGATATTGTTAAGTTACGAAGGTCACCAAGGGAATTTTGCTACATATCTGCATATATGTCAAGATATTCATGCGACTATCTACGCCGCCTGCACAAAAAAAACTGCACGGTAGTGTTCCCATCTGTCTGCGCTTAATAATTACTTAATAATCTTCTGTTAGCTTTCATTACAGTGGCACAGCGACAACAATTTGATTTATAGTATTTGCAGGTGACTTTATATATGAGCGGAAGGAAAATTCTGGTCGTGGATGACGACGCCAAGACGGTGGACCTGGTTAAGCTGTACCTTGAGCGGGATGGGCATTCCGTGCTGACCGCTTATGACGGACCCACGGCTCTGCAAACCTTCAGGGAGCAACAGCCACACCTTGTCGTGCTGGATGTCATGTTGCCCGGACTCAACGGCGTGGAAGTATGCCGGACGTTGAGATCAGAATCCGATGTGCCAATCATCATGCTGACTGCGCGTACACGTGACGAAGACAAGCTGACCGGGCTGGATACCGGGGGCTGGATACCGGAGCCGACGACTATGTAACCAAACCTTTCAGTCCCGGAGAGCTGGCCGCCAGGGTGCGCGCCGTCTTCAGGCGTCTGCCGGCTGAACGGGGCCCTGCCGAGATAAGGTACGGGGCCTTTTACCTGAATTTCCCCAAGCGGGAAGTGCATCTGAACGGCAAGAAACTGTCGCTGACCTCGGTTGAATTTAAAATTTTAGCCGCTTTTCTGCGTGAGCCGGGCAGGGTATTCGACCGCGTGGAAATAATAGACAAAGCTTTCGGCTACGACTTCGAGAGTTTTGACCGCGCCATCGACGTTCACATTTTCAACCTGCGCCGTAAAATTGAGCCCGACCCCAAGCACCCCAGGTATATAAAGACCGTTTACGGGGCGGGTTACAAGTTATCAGAGGAATAATTTGAAACACAGCCTGCAGTTCCGTCTCATGGTTGCTTTCACGCTGGTCATCCTGCTGACTATCGGCATGGTGTTCTTCATGATGTGGCAGGCTGTTATCGGGCAAATACAGCTATTCGGAGACCGCGTGGAACGCATGGTCGGTAACCGCATACAGTATGTAATTACTGACTATTACCTGGCCCGCGGCAACTGGGATGGTGTACAGTTTCTGGTTGAACAAATCGGCGAACAATTCCGCCACAGGGTCATATTAGCCGATGCCGAGGGTAAAATAATCGCCGATTCAATAGCGGAAATACCGGATCACCAGGTAAACCTTGATAGCTTTGCCAGCAGAACGCTGACTGCTTCACACGAGCGCCGGGATGTCACGCCTCCTGAGCCAGCTGGGCCACCGCCACTTATATTTTTAGGGCCGCGCATGACGGCTCCCCCTGTGCCGGCAGAACCGCCTTCAACCGCGTCCGGGGACCCGGCTGTAATAGGGTTCCTATTTATCCTGCCTTTAACGCAGTCTGAAACCGGGCTGGCCGCGCTGCAGATAATGTACAGCCAGTTGGGCATTTATTTCTTACTGGGGGCATGCTTAGCCGTGATTGTCGCCTTCCTGGTCACGCTGTTTCTGTCACGCCGCATCCTGTCACCCGTTAAAGAGCTGCGGTCGGCGGCCCAGCGCCTGGGAAAGGGTGATTTCTCACAACGTGTCGATATCAGCGATAAGAGCGAGATAGGCGACCTGGCTTCCAGTTTCAATTCCATGGCCGGCAACCTGCAGCGCGATGAGCAGTTGCGCCAGCACATGGTATCGGACATCGCCCATGAACTGAGGAGCCCGCTCACCAATGTCAGGGGCTATCTCGAAGCCATAAATGACGGCGTTATGCAGCCCGATAAATCAACTATATCGTCCATATATGACGAG
>JAPLHM010000077.1 GCA_026389635.1 Chloroflexota bacterium
GCGCGTAGCCGACGTCGATTTCAATGTCGATGCCATGCTGGGCATGGTCAAAGAGGCTAAGTCAAAGGGCGCTCAGGTGCTGGCCTTCCCCGAGATGTCGGTCACGGGTTATACCATCGCCGACCTGGTGCACCAGCAGTCACTGCTGGCAAAGGCTGAGCACGGGCTGACGCGCTTGGCCGCGGGCAGCGCGGACAGCGGCATGCTGATAGTGGCCGGACTGCCCATGCTTATAGACCAGAAGGTCTTCAACTGCGCAGCGGTGCTCAACGGGGGCCAGGTGCTGGCCATCATTCCTAAAACATACTTGCCCTCTTACAAGGAATTTTACGAGGACCGCTGGTTTGTCTCCTCCGAGGACGCCTGCTCCGATATGCTGCACCTGGCAGACCGGGCGGTCCCCTTCGGCGCCAATATACTGATCTCATTGCGGGGATTTCCATCGGCTATGTTGGGCGTGGAGATATGCGAGGATATGTGGGTGCCGCTGGCCCCGCATGAATACCAGGCCCTGGCCGGCGCGACCGTGCTGCTCAACATCTCGGCCAGCAACGAGGTGCTGGCCAAGGCCGAGTGGCGACGGTCAATGCTAAGCTCCGAATCGGGCAGGTGCGCCGCCGCCTGCTGCTACGTCTCGGCCGGCATGGGTGAATCGTCCAACGACGCCGTCTTCGGCGGCCATACCCTGATCGCCGAGAACGGCAACCTGCTGGCAGAATCGGGAGTTTTTGAGCGCAGGACGGGCCTGACCGTAAGCGATATCGACATCGATCGCCTGGTGCACGACCGCATGTCGCTGACCTCCTTCCGCCAGTCACCCGGACACCTGAAACCCTTCCGCGTCATCGAGGCGGTTGTCAGCGATGTCCCGGCCAACGGCCTGCAGAGGACGATCGACCCCCATCCCTTCGTCCCGGGAGATCCCGCTATGCGCACACAGAGATGCCGCGACATCTTCGCCATGCAGGTGGCTGCCCTGGCCAAAAAGCTGACCGGCTCGGGTATCGACCGCGTGGTGCTGGGCGTATCCGGCGGGCTCGATTCCACCCTGGCCCTGCTGGTGGCCGCCAGGACTATGGATTATCTTGAACTGCCCCTCAAGAACGTCACCGCCTGTACACTGCCCGGCTTCGGCACAACGCGCAGGACGAGGGACAATGCCACTGAATTATGTAAAGCTTTGGGAGTGAGTTTCGAGCGCGTGGATATCACCGCTACCTGCAAGGCACACATGGACGACCTGGGTCATAACGGTCGCGAGGACGTGGTCTTCGAGAATATACAGGCGCGCTACCGCACGGAGTTCCTTTTTAACCGGGCCAACGGTCTGAACGCTATAATGCTGGGCACCGGTGACCTGACCGAGGTGGCCATGGGATGGTGCACCTTCTCGGGCGACCATATGTCGCATTACGACATCAACGTGTCCATACCCAAGACGCTGGTGCAGTACCTCATCCGCTGGGTGGCCGAAGAGGAACTTGCGGGGTCGCCCGCGCAGAAGGTACTGCGGGATGTGCTGGATACCCCCATCTCACCCGAGCTGAGACGGCCCGTCAAGGGACAGATCGCGCAAAAGAGCGAGGACGTGATCGGCCCGGTGGAGCTGGCCGATTTTTACCTCTATCCCTTCGTGCGCTGGGGGATGCGACCGGGCAAGATACTGTTCATGGCCAACGAGGCCAGGAAACAGAAGCTCTTCGACGGACGCTACACGCTGGAGGATCTCAACAGGTGGCTGGCCGTTTTCATCAACCGCTTTTTTGCCAACCAGTTCAAGCGTACCTGCCTGCCGGAGGGGCCCAAGATAGGCTCCGTCAGCCTGTCCCCG
>JAPLHM010000296.1 GCA_026389635.1 Chloroflexota bacterium
ACCGGATACCTTTGATTTTGTTCTCGGCCGTAAGATCGAGGTGAATATCGGTGAACCTGTAGATGCCTCGCTATATAACATCGAACAAAGGGATGTTTTGATGCAAAATGTACGGCATGTGATAGAAGGATTGTGCGGCGAGAAGTCATGCGAAGATCATAACTCTCAAGTATAATACTTGACACACATATGGAAAATGAGGAGATAAAATGAAGCATTACCTTTCGTTTGACATGGAAACCGCTAAGGTATTGCCGGATGGTATTAAAGATATTTTGCAGCATCGGCCACTTGGAATTGCCTGCGCTACTGCAGTTGCTGAAGACGACCCCACCAATTCTTTTCGTTGGCATGGATGGGATATAAACAAACTTCCGGCAAACCAGATGACGCCCACGGAAGCTGAAAGGTTAGTACTTGATTTGATGGAATTGTCCGAAAAGGGATATACGCTGATAACCTGGGGTGGCGCTCATTTCGATTTCGATGTTCTGGCTGAAGAGTCAGGAAGAGTAAGCGAGTGCGCGTCACTGGCAAAAAATCACATTGACATGCTCTTCCATATTTTCTGCTCTCTCGGTTACCCTGTAAGCCTTCAGAAAGCTGCGGAAGGAATGGGATTACAAGGTAAGAAACCCGGCGTTTCAGGCAAACTCGCTCCTTCAATGTGGGCAGCCGGCCAATATGAGGAGGTTATCGAGTATTGCACGCAGGATGCGCATCTGGCGCTTCAGGTTGCAAGGCAGTGCGAACGAGGCCAACGGCTCGCATGGATAACTCGACGCGGCACTACGGGACAGTTGGCACTCCCCAATGGGTGGTTGAAAGTTCAGGATGCAAGTCAACTTCCTCTTCCTGATACCTCATGGATGGATGACCCTATGTCACGCGATGACATGATTAGATGGCTTGATAGATCCGAGTTGTAAAAAAGCAGAACTTTTTCCAACGGCTTCAAATACCCTTAATTCATAGATTATCAATTGTATTCATTGATAGAATTACATTCCGTAACAAGTGCAAGGGCGGGGGTTCACAGACATTCTATAGTCAATATTCCGCGTACGAGCGGTTGTTATGTGTCCAGTACCAGCGTGTGGTTGTGGCGCCGGCCAGGGACTTGATATAACCGGCGTCGCTGAGCTGCTGCAGGGTGTTTTGTACGAGTTTTGGCTGTGCGCCGGTCTGCCGTGTAATCCGTTCGGCCAGGACCTGCACGCCGGAATTGCCATTGTTAAAAACGCCATGACGCTCGATGAGATCGGTGCTCAGCAGTTTGAAGACCAGGTGCATGCGGTTGTAGCCGGCCACGCGCAGGCCTTCGTCATCAGTACATATCCCCTCTTCATACCTTTTGACCACGTAGTCCCAAAGATCACGGTGCGGGGCTTCATGCGCCTTCATGAAATCGGCGGCATAGGTTTCACTCATCCGGGAAGTGCGTACGATGGGGACATTGGCATCGTACAGGTCCCAGTCGTCCGTAAGGATCTCGATGTCGTATTTTTCCTGCTCCTCCCTCACGGTGGTCCCGGGAAAGGGCGCCAGGAGGTGGAAGCCATAGTCGATGCCGAGCCCATTGGCAAAGGCACTGGTGTCGGCTATGGTCTGCGGGCTCTCGCCGGGCAGGCCGATCATGAACGAGGCAAATGCGCTGACACCGCTTTCCTTGCAGGCCTGCACTGCTTTGACAGCCTGCTGAAGGGTGATCCCCTTTTTCACGCGCTTGAGCATCTCGGCGTTGCCGGACTCGATCCCGAAGCTCACGGTGTCGCAGCCCGCCTCGCGCATAACGGCAAGCACCTCGGCATCCACTGTGTTCACACGGGCGAAGGCTGACCAGGCAATCTTGATGCCGCGGAGTTTGATCTCGGCGCAGAAGGCCTGCACACGGACCTTGTTGGAGGTGAAGAGGTCATCGGCAATGTTGATGCGCGTGAACCCGTAGGAGGTGATGTCCTCGATCTCATCCACGATAAGTCGCGGGGTGCGGTAGCGGACCTTATGGCCCACCATGCGGTGGCCCAGGCAGAAGATGCACTGGTTTGGGCAGCCCCGCGAAGTGATGATGCTGACCGGAAAGCCGAGGGCCCGGTAACGGGATATGGGCAGCAGGTGGCGCGCCGGTACCGGCAGTGTATCGAGATCCTCGATAAAGGCACGCACACCTGTGAAATGTGCCTGTCCATCCCTGAGGAAGGCAATCCCCTTGACCGTATCCCAGGCCGCCCGTTCCCGGATGACCGGCAGGAGTTCGCGCAGGGTCTCTTCGCCTTCACCCACGACGATTAAATCGATTTCCGGGTATTTTACCAGGGTATTAGCCCAATCGTAGGAGACATGAGGTCCGCCCATCATTGTGATGATAGCGGGGTTGTGGCGCTTGACATCCTGAATGATAGCCGCAGCGCCTTTGAAGTTCATCGTTACCGAGGTGGCGCCTACCACATCCGGTGCGAATCCGTCCAGTTCGGCCGCCAGCTTTTCCTTCGTGTAACGGCGCACGATATAATCAAATATCCTGACCTCGCAACCGGCCTGCTCACAGGCGGCAGCGACATATGTGACGCCTAATGGTGGAGACGGGGCTTCTTCGAGGGGATAGGGCGGAGCGATGATGGCGATCTTCATATGGTTATGGAGTATAAAATCAGCTACAAAAGGAGGTGCTCATTGGTTAGCAGACACCCTGATTCGTCATGAAACCCTGATTGTTTTTCCTACTCATAAAATAGGGCTTTACCGGCAACAAGTATTAAGCGAGGTAGAGTCCTGTGTCAAATATCAATCAATATCTGCACCGGCGTAGATGTTGCAGACAGCCCTCGCCTCTTCGGCCACCTCGTCCCGCAGGGATTTGGGAGACAGCACCTCCACCGACGGCCCCCAGCTCAGTATGAAGCCGATGAAGGGGTGGCTGACCTGTATCTTGAATTTAGCGATGACCGAGCCGTCCCTCTGCGCCTCGTTGACCTGGGAGGGATGCCAGCGGGTCTCCGCCGCGATGGTAGCAAGCTCGCCCTTGAACTTGAGCTCTGCGTCCACCATATCACCATAAACCGAAATACCCCAGGCTGTTCCGAAGTGCTTGTTGGCATCGAAGTCCGCCGGGATGGAATATCGCTCCTCGAGTAATTCGATACTCGTAATTCTTTCAGCTTTGAAGGTGAGCATCTTCTTAGCATGGTTGCAGTAGGCAATCACATAATTTGCATGTTCGAGTGCGGCCGGCTGGATAAAATAGGGTTCAATGACCCTGTCCTTTGCCTCTGCCCGCCCCAGTGCCTGGTACCAGATCCTCACCTTGCGCCCGTTTATCCAGGCGTGGGCCAGGGTGTCCATGATGCGGCGTAACTGGTCGTTCTTATTGAGCTTCTGCATCCAGGATATCGTCGTAGCCACCTGGTCCCTGAGCGGCGGAGGTACAGCCGAATTCAGCTTAACAAAGGTGGAGTCTATATTTGGGTTATAGGTATTGCTGTACGCGAGCAGCAGTCTCGCCGCCATAAATATCGTCATTGCCTCAGGAAGAGTAAAGGAGATCGGCGGCAGAAAGTATCCCGGGACAATCCCGCGCATGGACTTATCCTCCCATATAGGCACCCCGATTGCCGCGAGCGCTTCAAGGTCGCGCCGAGAGGTGCGGGTACTGACATTGCATTTTTCAGCTATAGAATCAATGGCCAGTCCATCAGGGCACTGGTAGAGCAGGTGCTCCACCTTGCTCAGCCGGGCCAGCCTGTCCCTCTTGTTTTCCCTCATAACACACCCATCGGCAACATCCGGGAGAGATTATACCACATGCGCCTGTTGCTCTATTTAAGCAGGCGTGTAAACATCCGACCAATCCGGATCAAAAATAGTGACACATAGTTGTCCCGCCCCTACAATAAAGTATTATCACAGTCTTTCCAAAAAGGAGGTGGTCAATTTGAAATTGTCCCCCGGCGAGGTATACGACATGATCGAGTGCATCGGCGAGGAAGATGATGAGGATGATGAGGATGATGAGGCCGGGTCCCCGGACGGCAAGGCGCGGGCGAAGGTGGCGGACGTGGCGGAGAGGTTTTTGGGCGACGGCAAGAAACTCGAGGTCCCGGTGGTGGCGCAGCATTATTACGAGAACCTGTTGGCGCTGGCGTTGAAGGCGCATATGAAAAGCGAGAAGTGGAAGGTTGTGCGGGTGCTGGGACTGCACAAGGATTCCAAACCCGACTACAGCGAGATCAATGTGGGTCCGGGCAAGAAAATCAACGTGCTTACCCAGGGCCGGTTGCTGCTGAGGCGCGGGGACAGCCGGCTGTCGGTGCGCATCAAGTTCACCCGCCACGGCGAGCGCGCCTGGATAGCCGTCGAAGGTCCGGTAGCCATTAAAACAGAGGTGAAGCAGTTCGCCGCCGCCATCGACAAAACGGTAAAAAAGCTCCAGCTTTACAAGGCGCAAAAACTGAAATACACCGGCGACCTTCAGTTCCTCCAGCCCGGCGCAAAGGGGTGGGACGACCTGTCGCTGGCACCCGAGCTCAAGGAAGAGCTGATGGCCAACACGGTGGATTTTCTGAGGAGGAGCAAAGAGCTGGCTAAGTACGGCATACCGCGCAAGCGGGGATTGATATTAGCGGGCAAACCCGGCACCGGCAAAACCCTCGTCTCAAAGGTGCTCATGAGCAACAGTCCCGGCATCACCTGCCTGGCGGCCGACCCGGCATTGCTGGTGCATGCCAGGTACATCAAAGAGCTATACGAGATAGCCGGCGACCTCAGGCCCAGCATCGTATTTTTAGAGGACATTGACCTCATCGGGGAGTGCAGGGCTGGCCCCGGCGCCCGCGGGGAGGCCCTCAACGAACTGCTGGACATACTGGACGGGGTCAAGGAATGCAGCGAGGTGGTCACCATCGCCACCACCAATTACGCTGAGGCATTGGACGACGCCCTCAGCCAGCGGCCGTCGCGTTTCGACCGCGTCATCACCATGCGTCCGCCTGGCCGGGAACTGCGCAGTGAGATAGTGCGCAACCTGTGCCGCAGGATACCGCTCGACCAGGCCGTGCAGGAACACGTCGTGAGCATGACCGAAGGCTACACGCCGGCGCAGGTGCAGGAGGTGATCTACGGGCTGGTCATACAGCACAAGAGCCTGTACGAGGTCAGGAAGGGCTACAGGTTCACCCGGGAGGAGGTGGACAGCGTCCTGCAGCGCATCAGTCACAGGAACAACGGGCCCATCGGGTTCAAGAAAACGGATATCTACGCGGACCGCGGGGAGGGTAAATCGCTTTACCCGCGCCGAACGCTACATGACATAAAGTAATCGAGGAGGACAACATGAAAGAACAGAGCAAGGTAGTCAATTGCAGGGGTTGTGGCGGGACGGGCCAGCAGGGTCATTACGGGGCGTTTTGCAAGCCCCATGATTGCGGGGTCTGCTCCGGCTCAGGCAAGAAAAGGATGGAGCCGGGGGAAAGCTGGTGCGGCAGGTGCGGTGGCACGGGCATGGAGGATGCCGGCTCCCCGGGCTTCGAGTCTCAGAAGCGCTGCCATATCTGCGGAGGCAGCGGCGTCGTAGAGATCTAACCACTTTTTCCATAATATTTTACGATCCGCCGCTTATCCTCGGTTTCCTTGTCCCCTTTAAAATATATTTCCACCAGCTCGATTTTGTCCTGCTTTTCAAAGTAGGCGTATATAACCCTTATCCCGGATTGAACGCCTTTGCCGGGCAAAGACCTGCAGGCAAATTTCTTAGCTTTGAATAACCTGGGGTCTTCTATCGACAAGCCGGTGATCTGGAAGATCCCCCGGTTATCTATCTTTAACTTGTGGTAAAGGTACAGTTGCTTGTCAATGAAAATTTCCAGGTCGGCCTGGATGGTCCTGAATCTTTTACCCAGCTTCCCCAGTTCTTCATCGAATTCCGGAAGGCGGGAGATATTCTTGAAAACACCCATCAGGAGTATTCCCTCACGGAATAAAGCGGTGTCCTGTAAAAGACGGACTCATATTCAATGATTTCTCCGTTTCCGGTAGTTAGCCAGGGGACGTCATTGTGGGAATACTCGCTTATTTGATTGGCATTCATCTCACATAGTCTGTTCAACACACCGTCGATCAATTCAACCTCGTGTGCTTTTAACCCGGAGAGGATGGCCTTCCTCAAAGGCAGGTATTTAGTCTGAGGGTAATCGAAGTAATTGTCCCTGACTTTCACGATATCGTTGTCCGATATCATCTTTGCGACTACCTTTTTGAATTCTAGAGGCGTCGGCCCATAATGATTCTTGACATAAGTGGCGCCTATCAATTGTTCCTCGTACTTTTCGTAAAAATCAAAGTCGATGAAATACAGGAGCTTGTAGATCACCGTCTCGCCGATGTTAGGCTTGGAGCCAACTTTATTCAGGATATAGATCAAAATTTCCTTAAACTTGTCCAAATTCTTTTGCGGAACGTTGATGCGCATCCCGGGTACAGTTTTCTTTCCTGGATTATTATTCTGCAGGATTACCTCAGGTTCATCCTGCAGACAGATCAGCTGGTCGACGGAAATATTGAAAATCTCGGACAGCTTTATTAAATCAGCAGAGGACACTTTCCTGTCCCCTGCTTCGATCTGTGTAACAGTTGGGCGTGAAACCCCCATCATGTCAGCGAGCTTTTGCTGGCTTATGCCGATATTTGCTCTTAATGCCTTTATCCGTTGATTAATTTCAGTCATGTTATTCCCCGCGTCTTTATTTGAAACACGCCCATTATATCGTACGGTATGAATACCTGTCAATCAATTGTTGCATATTCCAACAATTAGTCTGAAGACGGCAAAATAATGGCCGGTTTGTACAGACCGGGCCGCAGTGACACATAGTTGTCCCTGCCGTGTAATAAAGTATTATTGCGATCTTTGATTAAAGGTTAAGGAGGACCAAACCAATATATGAAAAAGAATATAAATACCGGCGAAAGGGTAATAAATTACCTGGCAAGCTGCGGGAAGGAAGAGGTCGATATACTGGACCTGGTGAAGGCGGTGGTTCCGGGATGTCACGACGGGGAGGAAATGGACGAGGCGTTCGGCAGCATATTGCCGGTGCTGACCGGCCTGGAATCGGGCGGCCTGGTCAGTCTATCCACCGAGGCAATCCCGTCCACAGGCTTTGTGCCGAAAGTGATACGTATCCTGCCCAAAATGAAAAATGCGGCGGACAGGCTCATGCGGGATAAAAGCAGCGGTGGTCAAACAGGCGGCAGCCCGAACGGACGGCCGCAAAAGGGCGAAAAACCCGCGGCGGAAAGTGGTGGAAAAGTCACCGGCGGCCGGGAGCGCAAGGAGGACGCCATCAGTTCAAGGTTCAACACCTTTGTTGACCTCTTCGAGAAAAAAAGGAAGCTGGTATGCATCAGGGGCGAATGGAACCGCCTGGTATCATCCATGATTTATTCCGATATCGAGGAGGAGACCGGCTTCCAGGCCTGCGTAAAGGCATTCGTAAACGGGTTGGTCTGGCAGAAACGCCTGGAACAAATAGGGCCCGGCAGCGGGACTGTAGACAAGCAGGAAACGGCAGACCCCCGGATGCAGCCAGGGCTTCTCAGCAAGATCGATGAAATAGTCAGGGCCGACGAGGAGAAGAACGGCGCATTGAAGGCCGGCAGGAAGGGCCGCCGGGCCGCGGGCGAAGCCGATGCCCCGCTGGTGCGCATGGACCGCGGCGAGATCAAGGATTACATGAGCTGCATCCACAATATGAGGGAAGAGGTACAGCCGGGACGGCTGTGGCGGGACGCCGTGTGCAGGTTCATAGCCGAGCAGCTCCAACAAAGGCCGGTCTACGAGGCCTGCATGGAATCATTCAAGGCCGGCATCATCTGGCAGATGAATCGCAAAAAATTGGAAGGCTGAATTCAACGTGCAAAACCCTGCCATTTATGTTATAATATTCATATCTGACGTGAAGCTGAAAACCCCGTCTCGTTTTGACACACAGTTGTCACTCTAATACAGTACAATTCAGTCATCCCCTTTCACCCGTCCGGTGACTCCATTTCACATTCTCCTGAACAATCAGGTTTTCAATCGAAGGTTTCATTCCCGGAATATCACACTGATCCGCTAACAAGGAGGTAATTTTTGGACAAAGACGAAAAACTGTTTAACCGGGTGCTCAAGCTCATGGGACCGCATATCACCCAGGAGACGGTGGATTTTCTCAATAAGACGCTGACTGCAGATCCAGGGCTCTCCGGGCGCTGGCTGGAAACGGCCATGGAGCTCGGATACCAGGGCAATTATGCCAGGGCCGACGATTACTTCAAGGTCCTGTACTGCATCCGCCAGGGCGATCCCGGCATAATGCACCTCCAGGTCATCAACACCTGGCTGCAGGGCCTCAACAAGTCCGCCGCCGGGATGTGCCGCGGCCTCATAAAGAGAAACCCGGGATTCACCGCGGCCCACCTCACCCTGGCCAATGCCGAGTATGAACTGGGCCATTACGAACCGGCGCTGCGCTCGTTCGGCGTGTTCCTCAAATCCAGCCCGGACAACGTGCTTGGCTGGTGCGGAAAGGGCATGGCCCTGCGCGCCCTGGGCAGGGAAGAGGAGGCCATGGACTGCTTCGGCCGCGTGCTTGACCTAAATCCAGGCTGCGCCCGCGGCTACATCGGGACCGCCGGGCACCATATCGCGTGCGGGCTGTATAAAGAGGCCCTGCTATTTTTAGATAGGGCGCTGGCGCTGGACCCCGGCCTCGCAGAAGCGTGGTTTCGCAAGGGCATAGCGCTTTCCGAAATTGGCCGCTTCAGGGAGGCGCTGACCTGCATGGACAGGGCCGCTGGCGAAGGTGCGCCTGCACTCAGGGTCATACAGTACAAGGCCTACCTCTACCACATGCTCGGGCAGGATAATGCGGCGCGCGCCTGCCTGGACGAATGGCTCGAGGCCGAGCCGGCCAACCCCGCCGCCTGGTCGGGGATGGGAGGCCAGTTGCTTTCGGAATCGAGGTATGAGGAAGCCGAGCATTACCTCAGGAAGAGCCTGGAACTGGATAATAACTACGCGATGGCATGGCATGCCCTCGGCACCGCGCTTGAGCCTCTTGGCAGGCACGGCGAAGCGCTTACCTGTTTCGACCGGGCGCTGGAACTCGATCCGCAGAATGGTGAGGTCATTGCCGACCGCGGCAAGGCACTCGCCGCGCTGGGAGGAAAATAGACATGAAAATCATGAAAGCGTCCAACAAAAGGATGAAAAAGAGGTTCGCCGCGGCCCTTGCCCTCAAGCACGCCCGCCGGTTCGAAGAGGCGCTGGCCGCCTACGACGGCATGGAGGATCTGCCGGCGGAGGACCTCTACGAGGTTATGTTCGAGAGGGCGCACACGCTGCTGGAGATGGGCAGGCTGGAGGATTGCCTGCATGCCCTCGACCGCCTTTTGGCCATCTCGGCTGAAGACCCTGAGGCCTGGTACCTCAAGTCGCTGGCGTTGGAAAAGCAGGGCAAAAGCGCCGAGGCTGAAAAGTGCTGGAAGAGGTCGGTAAAGGAGGCGAAGAAGTGGATGGAGGGCGAGCACCCCTGCGAATACTGGGAAATGCACGGCTTCGACTTGGACGAGAAGGGCAGCTGGTGGCGGTGCGAGTTGTGTCAGGACGCGTTGATCAGGCTCGACTCCGCCAACCTCGAGGCCTGGCATGAGAAGGCCAACTCGCTCTGCGACATGGGCCGGCACGCAGAGTCCCTGCCGCTGTACGACAAGGCGCTGGAGATGGGTCCGGACGAGGACGATTACCCCTTTGTCCTGCTCAACAAGGGCCAGGCGCTAACAAGTCTTGGCCGCTACGATGAGGCCGTGGCGCTCTACGACATTGCACTGGCCGACCCCGACGACAACTTCGACCGCATCGGCGAGACATGGTTCGCCAGGGGTAACACCCTGCTGCTGGCCGGACGTTTCGAAGAAGCCCTTGGCAGCTACGAAGAGGCCGCCTCCCGCGGTTACTGGCACTTCGGGGGCGTCAGCGGCAAGGCCCACGCCCTCGAGAAGCTCGGCCGTTATGCGGAAGCGCTGGAATGCTGTGAAGAGTTCCTCAAAAGGTACCCGAAAGAAAGGTTCATGCTCAAATTAAAGGCCCTGGTCCTTCGCAAGTTACGCGGTGCGCCGGCTGTTCCGGGCCCCGCTGAAGCCGGCGGCAAGGAGGTATAGTGACTAAACCGGCTTGAGCGCCGTATGCAAATTAGTATGTTCCCGAAACAGATTTCGTGAACAAATCTGCCTGCTATCCCAGGGTTACTTCCCAATTGTTCGATTTTGTTATTAATATTAATAGGATATAATGTTTCTGTGCCGACCGTTACGAGGATAAAGGGATTCCGGTTCTTTTTCTTCAGTAATGAGTCTAAGGAGCCCGTGCATATACATGTTGAGTCAGACGACAAATATGCGAAATTCTGGATAGATCCGGTTCACCTTGCAAAATCGGTTGGCTATAGCGCAAAAGAACTGCGGGAATTAAGAAACCTGGTAGTAGAAAATGCCGATGTTTTCAAAAGGAGTTGGAATGAGTACTTCGGTCACTAAGGCTGGCGAGGCAATGGCTGCTGAGGTGTGGTTCGACGCTGACATGATGCATGTCCGACTCCTTGATGGCAGGGAAATAAGTGTCCCGGTTGAGTGGTTTCCCAGGTTGCGTAATGCCAGTGAAGAACAGAGAAAAAAGTGGCGGCTTATCGGCAAAGGCATCGGCATACACTGGGAAGATATCGATGAAGATATCGCTATAGCCTCTTTACTCCGGGGCTAAAGCATTTACTGTGACTTCCCAATAGGTACGTTCGCTGCGGTGGCTGACGCGTTTTTATTGAACATGAGAAACCTGTCCAAGTCCAAATATCTCAATGGCGTCCAGTGCCGAAAGCTGCTTTGGGTGGCCGTCAACGATGCCGGCCGCATCCCGCAGCCGGACGTTGCCAAACAGTACATCTTCGACCAGGGTCATCTGGTCGGGGAGCCGGCCCACCGGCTCTACCCGAATGGCATAAAACTGGACACCGCCAGCATCGCTGGCAACCTCAAGCAAATGCAGGCTTCCCTCTCTCTGCGCAGACCGCTTGTTAAGGTCGGTTTTTCCGCCAGGGGGCTTTACTGCCGCGTGGACGTCACAAATTCGCTCGGAAGAAGAACCCAAGGACTTCCCGTCAGTGGATTCATCAGTAAGTGTACATCGTTTAAAAACCCGACGGGGGAAGGTCAATGAGAAGAGAATATTACTCAGACACAATTGCTAATTTTCTAAAAACCATGCCTACCGAGATTCTTGGGTGGCTCGTCAAAAACAACGATTTTGCTTTGGAACAAACCCAAAGAGACGCATGGTTAGAGGAAATAACTATCCTCCAAAAAGCTTTGCAGCCTTATCAAGGTTCGGTATATTTTGAATACTCAATTCCACGCATGGGAAAGCGAATTGACGTCGTAGTAATTACGGGCTCGACCATTTTTATCCTTGAGTTTAAGGTGGGCGAAAATGAGTTCCCATCGTACGCAATAGACCAAGTTTGGGACTATGCACTTGATTTGAAAAATTTCCACGAAACAAGCCATGAGCATTTCGTTGCCCAGTATTAATTTCTACTAAAGCAAAAGTCGCGTTGGCAACAATTTTCACGATACCACACAATGACAAATTACTTTTTCCTATAAGATGTAACGGGGAATTGCTGAGTCAAGTCATCGCAAATGTTTTACGTTTTTGTGAAGGTAGTGATATTGACCAAACACAATGGGAGAGTGGCAGATATCAACCAACTCCCACTATTATTGAAGCGGCAATGGCTTTATATAGCGGCCATTCAGTAAAAGAAATCGCCCGAAGCGACGCAAGCGCAATTAATCTCAGTGAAACATCTGACACAATCTCTGAAATCATCCGTTCTTCAAAAGAGAAGTCGTATAAATCAATTTGTTTTGTAACAGGAGTACCTGGCTCAGGCAAAACACTGGTCGGTCTCAATATCGCGACGAAGCACATTGATAAAGACAATGAGCTCTACAGCGTTTTTCTTTCAGGCAATGGCCCGCTTGTTGCTGTTCTTCGCGAGGCCTTAGCACGAGATAAAGTTCGGCATGAAAGGGAGTGTGGACGTAAATTCAAGAAAAACGAGGCGATGAGTGATGTCAAGATGTTCATTCAGAATGTTCACAACTTTCGCGATGAATGTCTTATAGACTTCAAAAAGCCACCAATTGAACACGTTGCGTTATTTGATGAAGCACAACGCGCATGGGATTTGCAACAAACAGCAAATTTCATGCTACGAAAAAGGAAGACGCCAAACTTCAACAAGTCTGAGCCAGAATTCTTGATTTCCTGCCTTGATCGTCATCCTGATTGGGCTGTCGTTGTTTGCCTGGTTGGTGGAGGACAAGAGATCAATACAGGGGAGGCAGGTATTAGCGAGTGGATTGATTCCTTGAACCGTTCGTTCCCTGATTGGCACATCTATATCTCCTCTCGTCTTACGGACAGTGAATATGGTACAGAGAAGGTTTTTGAAATCATCAAGAATAGCTCAAGTACCGTGTTTAAAGATAAATTGCATCTTTCTGTGTCAATGCGTTCATTCCGTGCCGAAAATGTTTCCTTGTTAGTTAAACAATTGCTTGATTTGAAACCGTCTGAGGCACAGAAGACATTGGCAGACTTAGAAGGAAAATATCCAATTGTTATTACTCGTGACCTTAACAAGGCAAAACAATGGCTAAAAGAACGGGCGCGGGGCTCTGAACGCTACGGTATTGTTGTTTCTTCTCAGGCTGAACGATTAAAACCACATGCAATATATGTGAAATCTCCAGTCGACCCAATTCATTGGTTTCTTGACGGAAAAGAAGATGTTCGCTCTTCTTATTTCCTTGAAGATGTTGTTACGGAGTTTCAGGTGCAAGGACTTGAACTCGACTGGGCATGTGTTGCGTGGGATGCTGATTTTCGCTATACCAAAGATGGATGGGAATATTTTTCTTTTATTGGCGATCATTGGAATCATATATGGAAAAACGAACGAAAGGGTTATCTTAAGAATGCTTATCGTGTTCTTTTAACTCGCGCCAGACAAGGAGTGGTTATTCTTGTTCCAGCGGGGGATCGGGATGATCTGACTCGTAAAAATGAGTTTTATGATCCTACCTTCGAATATTTGCAAGAAATTGGCTTCAGAGTAATCTGATTCTATCTTTATGCTATTGAAAAAGTTTCTCACCTTCAAGGTGCATTTGTTGTGCGAGCTCTGCGCACCGTATGGCAAGGATAAAGGTATATTGAAATGTCATTATCATAATTTGAGTTATTCAATAGTCAATAGTGGAGGACACGGACAAGACGTACGGGGAACTGGACACGCTGCAAATCGCGTCCGCCCTGTCCGCCTTTATCTACCTGCCAGTGGAGGGGAAGATAAGGATGCACAGCACCATGTATATGCACGAGGGCAACTACGCCTGGGCCTCGCGCGTGCTGCTGAACGTGGCAGGGGTGCAGCTGCTGACGGCCTGCGGGGCACAGGGGTTTGAGGCGATTTTCCAGGGCTCGCAGGCGGACACCACGCCGCACCCGGTTAACGGCTACCGCGAAACGGCCGACGAGATGGTCACCGGTTTGGGCGGGTTTTACGGGTCAGCCGGGAAGGCCGCGGTTACAATGCCGAAAGGGGGATTTGAGGAGGCGGGCAGGATGCTCAGGGGGTTCAACGTGCTGGCATTTTCCGATAAGGCCGGGCTGGGCGCGGAGTTCCACTTCGTGGGGGACTACCCGGCCGTGGCCAGGCAGATGGCGGGCAAGAGGGGAGTGGAGACCTCGCTCTACATGGCCAGTGTGGAAGCGCCGCACCGCGTATTCGGCAACGGCCTGGTCTCGCTTCTGACCCTGCCGGCGGAAAAACCCCAGGAGGAAGGCCACAGGTGGTGCAACAGGATGAACCTGCTGGAATCGCGGGAGTGGACGGGCTTCCACATGCTGGGCACGTGGCTGTCAACGCCCAATGAAGACGGCAGCCTGATCTTCTTCCACCGCTGCTTCCTGCCGGCCTTCCCCCTGCAGCCGGAACTGGTGCTCAACCTGGCCCTCTGCGACGGCCTGCGCTCGAGGTGGATCAGCAGCAGGCTGATTTGACACTTTGATGTTTTGATGATAACTTTGCAATTACATGGAGGTGAAACATGGCTGGCGTTAAAGACAGCTTTAAAAGGACAACTATAAGCCTGCGGCCGGAAGAATATGAAGCCTTGCGTTTTGTGGCGTTTAAACGTAAGACTTCTATTGCCGGCGTAGTGCGGGAACTGATCTACGAACATTTAGAGGACGAGGAGGATATCAGGGACGGGCTGAAAGCTCTCCAGGAAAAGGGAGACACCATGGACTGGGCGACCTTTAAGAAGGAATACCTTACACGCAAGAAACGATAAAGCTCACCTGGTCACTGTGTTGGAAGTAGCCGTAAGGCGGGAGGACACTTACCAGGGATTGTAGTGTAGTCCACCAGCGGAGTTAGATCTCGATTTTTACCAGTTCCTCACCGGCCGCCGGCTCAATGGCGGTAGCGAGCATATCTTCAGCGCCGATGCGCAGGGATTCTAAGAGCTCCTCTTTACTTCGTTCCTGTGCGTTTACGCCCGGGAGATCGATGAGCCACCCGATCCACCAATCATCGCTCTTCTTGATTACTGCTCTATATTCCATTAACTGCCTCTATCTCGGGAAAGGTATGCCCAAATCCCGGCAAATTTTCCTGGCTAATTCATCCACAATCTCATTGTGGCGCGGAATCTCCGTCATGTGTTTACCTTTCGCAAATATGCTATGCCGACGTCCTTCTCTAACTGGTACAGCGCCATTATCGGTCAGGTATTTTACAAATTTCTTTCTTTTCACAGGTAAGGATACTCATACTTCTATGCAATTAATTATAGCAGGAAAGTGTATTATATAATCTAACCTGTCATGAAAAGTGGACGTAAATTCTTATACTTTAGCGGTTTTAATCTACGGTATCCTTAGATTCAAGCGGCAGGATCATTGATTATTGATTGCCCAGCATTCTAATGATATGCTTGGCCAAGCTTTCCTTGATTTCGCGGTGCCTGGGTACAGGTTGGTAAACCTTGGTATTCTCATTTTCATACCAGTCATGCTTTGCACCGTGACGAGCTAAAACGCAACCCAGTTTCCCCAGTCGTCTGATTAGCTCTGACCTTTTCAACGCACCACCAGTTCACCGCGTTTGCGAACGTTAGGAATATCTCCTGAGGTGAGATCCAAATAGATATCTGCAAGGTTTTCTTTCAATTCGTCTAATGTGGTTCCCTGTGTGCGGTAATCAGGGTATTCCTCCAGCCATCCCACCCACATATCGGTTTCCTGGTAATAAATAAACTTCTTCGTCTCCAATTATTTTCCCCCTTACCTGACTCCTTAGCGTCAGACTATTAATCCGGGTGGCGACTATTAAGCATCACCGCGGATATTATATCAAAATTCAAACAGGTATAATCTACTGACACAACCGTGCAGAATATCGAGATAAACGACCAGGTCTATCGTGCCCGTGACGTTATGGAGAAGACTGACCGTCAGCGTGTTTGTCCTTGCCCCGCCTCTGCCTGGAGGTGATTCTTTTTACCTCTTTCTCAAAGTCGCCGATGTATTCACGGTCCTGTGTAACCCTGAACTTCTCGTATTCTTTCCCCGCTAAGCTGGCCGCTACCTCGTGCGATACTCTGCCAGCGTCCTCAAGCACTTCGTACTCATTGAATTTCAGGAAGGCGTCCAGCTTCTGTATCCAGTCCTGCATCTTCATGGGTATCTGGCGGGTGGCCTGCAACTCTGCGTAGTCAAGGTACATGGATACGATCCGCTCCAAGGCCTTGATCTCTTTTTCTATGAGGTAGTTCTTGGCTACGGCCACATCTGACCTGAGAATTTTTCCCTGTGGCGCATTCTTCCAGGTCTGCAGTCCCATGTGCGGTTTAGCTGAATCTGCCCTGCCAGATATGATCTCGGCCGCGGTTTTACCGGTGACCGCCCAGTGCAGTTTATTCTGCACGGTTTTGAAAAATGCCCTGGTTATTTCCGCATCCCGGTTGTAGTCGGCGCTGCACTGCTCATAGATATCGGTGATCTTGAGATAAAAGCGCCGCTCGCTGGCGCGTATCTCGCGTATCCGCTCAAGCAGTTCATCGAAATAGTCCTTGCCAAAGCGTTTATTCAGCTTTAAGCGCTCATCATCCAGCACAAAGCCCTTGATAATGTACTCACGAAGGGTGGCTGTGGCCCAGATGCGGAACCGCGTGGCCTGGTAGCTGTTGACACGGTAACCTACGGCGATAATGGCATCAAGACTATAGTGGTTAGTCAGATAATTCTTACCATCAGCAGCAGTTATCCGGATTTTCCGGATAACTGAATCCGGCTGCAATTCGCCACTGCTAAATATACTTTTCAAGTGCTCATTGACAGTACGGACGTCAACACCAAATAATCCTGCAATCTGTTTTTGTGTCAACCAGAAGGATTCGTCCTGAAAAACAACCTCAACACGAACGGTCCCTTCCGGCGTGGTATATAAAATTATTTCGTTATTTTGTGGAACTATCTCTTTACCCATTTCGCTCCGCATACCGTCTAAAAACGGTGCCCTTTGCCCCGGTAACACGCTATCCTCGGTAGTGTAGTCCACCAGCGAAGTTTTTTCAACGCAGGGCGCCGGCTGTGCCAGGTATTAACCTTTCTCCCTGGCTATAGTGGCCCGCGTGCGCCGATCCCCGGTTCAGCAGCTATAAGGACGTTGTTCGCTTCAGCCATGTTGGGCTGCACATCTTACATCTTCACTGAGATATTGCCTTTCCCTGCGCTCTCACATAGCGTTAGAATTACCTTTTCCACGAGCGCTTTAGCCACCTGCACTTTGTATTTGTTTTTTGATAGGGGTAGAGTATGCTTTACCGCTATATTACCGGCAGCCGCCGCCGACTTTTTATTCAATTTTTCCCCTTTCAGAAAGTCTTCGACATCTTTTATCCTCAGTGGCACGGGCGCTACAGCCCCTAAGACTATTCTGGCTGCATCTACCCTATCCGCATTCATACTCAAAACAGCGGCCACGCTCACCACCGGGAAATCATGCGAGTTCCTTTGTGCAAATTTAATGAAACCCTGTCGACTGCCCGATGTTGATCTGGGTATCTGTATTTCTACTACTAATTCACCAGCTTCGAGCCGGTTGGTTTTCATGATCCCGGTAGAAAAAAAACCCTCTGCGCTTAGAATGCGTCTCGTTGTTTTGATTTTTGCATCTAATGCTATTAAAGCCGGAGCTATATCCGAGGCGTTGACAGCCACGCAGCCACAGTTGAAACAACGGTTGGCCTCATCCTCCATCTCATCTAAATTAAAGCCGGCAGTGTCTTCTGTATCGATGCGCCTGCCAGATACAGGCAATATAGTAGTTTTACCTCTATCCATTTTGACCAGGCAATCTGCGCTGCATTTTTGCATAGTTACTTTTTGACTATTTTTGCGGATTCGCCTCTTCATCAGGTATAAATCAATCGAAGCGGCTGCCCGTCTTCCGGCGGCAATAGCCTGAATCACCGTTGCGGGTCCGATGGCAACGTCCCCACCCGCATAAACACCGGCAGTAGTTGTCTCCTGTGTATCCTGATCGACCGTTATCAAACCGCACTCCGTTTTGAGGACTGAGCCGATAAATGACAAATCTGTTCGCTGCCCGATAGCAAGTATAATTGCATCAGCAGATACTGTGGTCCTGGTGGAATTATCAAAAGCCGGTGCAAAGTGACCCTTTGTATCAAACACCGAAGTACAGCGTACCAACTGCATGCCTTTGATACGGTTATTTCCCTGTAGTATTTGATCAGGACCCCATGAAGGCATGATCTCAATACCTTCGGCCAGGGCTTGCTCTATGTCTGAAGCAATGGCCGGCATTTCTTCGCGGCATTCCAAACAGGCTAAGGTAACGTCTGTGGCGCCCAGCCGCCTTGCCGTTATTGCCACATCCACTGCCACATTCCCACCTCCAATAACCAGGACCTTTTTACCCGGCGCCTTTCTCAAGCCTGAGTTGACTTCAGTAAGCCAATCCAGCCCGGATATCAGCAGTCCTTCATCCTTTATGCCCAATGACCTCTGGCCCCATGCTCCGGTTGCCAGGAATACCGCATTAAAATCTTTTCTTATATCTTCCAGTGTTAGATCTTTGCCGATGTCAACCTGAAGTCTGAATTTAATACCTGTGCTTTGCAGAGCTTTTGCCTGTCTGCGTACCAGGTCTTTAGGCAGACGGTAAGCCGGAATAGAGTACATCAGCATACCACCTGCTTCTTTAAGTTTATCGAAAACTGTAACAGCGTAGCCCGCCTGCCTGAGATAGTATGCCGCAGCCAGACCGGCCGGTCCCGCACCCACCACTGCCACGTTCTTTCCATTTTCTTTTTGGGGCGGATGCATTATTGCCGCTAAATTATCCAAAATGTAGTCACCTGTATACCGCTCAATATTTCTTATAGAAACGGCTTGATCAAATTCATTGCGGTTGCATTTTGTCTCGCATAAATGCGGACAGACCCGCCCCGTTATAGCCGGCATCGGATTGCACGCAAGCAGTGTTTCCGCCGCCTTATACATTTTTTTCTCCCGTATAAGGCTAAAATAAGAAGGTATGTCAACCTTCCCCGGGCACTCCACCGAGCAAGGAGTTGGTGACACTCTTGCTGCGCCGAAGATGGAATGATAGCGGTTCTCCCCGGTAATAGCGTTGCAGGTTTTGCCGCCCTTTCTCAGACAGTGGAATATGCACTCCGGATTGCGATAGTACCAGCACCTTGGTTCCTGGCAGATATTGCCAGCGATCGTCCCCATGTTTCTGACATGCGGCGTAGCAACACTGTGCGCCGCCATCGCCAATAACCTGTATTTCTCCCTTACGACTTCACTCTTTTCGATGGCATGCAAGCGGGTCAGCGCCCCTATCCTCAGCCCTGTATTGTCTTCCTTGATATAGTCCAGTCCCGGGATGGTCTTGATATTAACCAATAACCCGGGGTATTCAGGACGTACATTATCCTTCAGTACTCCCAGCAAGTCCGTGCCGCCTGCAATAGCGACTGCCCTGGTTCCATACTTGCCCAGTAAATTGCTTGCTTCTTCAAGGGAAGTGGCATTCAGATGTTTAAACGATCTCAAGGCAGCCATTATTTAAATCCTTCCCAATGCTTTTAAAATTTTGTCCGGGGTAATTGGGATGTCATCTATCCTTACACCAATGGCATTATAAATGGCATTGGCAATTGCGCGAGGCC
>JAPLHM010000030.1 GCA_026389635.1 Chloroflexota bacterium
AACCTGGGGAAGCGTCAAGCTGCATGGAACGGCCTGGCGGATGATAGCCGTGCGTGAAGCTCTTAATTAGCTTATTGATCGTAATACATAGATCCAGATTGAACTGTCACTATTACTTGTTTCAACCGCCCTGTCACTATGCATCGTGCGTCACTCTCATATGTCCCCGCGGCTGAAGCGGCATGGGAAGCGTCAGCACTTGCAGGCCTTGCGGCGGAGTGCTGACAATTGTGAAGCCGCCACTTATCTTACACACAGGGGGTCACTGGTTCAAATCCAGTATCGCCCACCATTCAAAATAATCTCGCTCCGTGCAAAGCCCCTCCTAACGTACCCTACAGGTCACCACATATCGCCACAGGCCGTTCCACACAGCAGGAGCGTCACGGGGAGCGGAGGAACAGGCACGGCACTTCTACCAGGGTGCTCATCCGCAGTGCCGCTCAGGCCAACTGTCCGCTGCATGATAGGATTTAATGCTGCGTAACTGAAAATGCGTGAATTGTTGTAACCGTACTATAATAGCTCAGGAGGGATCATGGGCGGACTATCCCAACATCGAGGTCAATTGAATGAATTGCTGGCATCGCAGCAGCTTGCAGTGCTTGCTACACACCGTGAGGGACAACCGTACAGCAACCTCGTTGCATTTGCGGCAACTGAGGATTTGAGGCACATCTTATTCGTGACAGGCAAGCATACCAGCAAGTTCGAGAATATCAGGAAGGACGAGAAGGTGGCAATTTTAATCGATAGCAGGAATAACAAGGTTTCCGATTTCAAGGATACTTTGGCTATCACAGCAATAGGAATTGCACGGGAAACGCTGGGTCGTGAAAGAGACCTTATGTCCAGACTGTACCTTGCCAAGCATCCTCACCTGGCAGAGTTTCTCAATATGCCGGACAACGCTCTCATGAATGTTACTGTGGCCGACTATATTATTGCCGGTTTTGACCTATCGGAGCGGGTGAGCATGCGGGAGTAGTGTTGGCCTGTTAGAGAACTCCGAGCACGGAGTTAAGTGGTCTGTTTATTCTGAAGTTAACTTTTAAATTAGCAGTTTAGTCCAGGATATCGGTATCATGGTTTAGCGAAAGCAAAGCATTCCACCGCGTCACTCAGTTCTCCATATTAGTAGTATTCTGCACCCCGGAGTCGGATACAAATTGCGAGTGGTTTTCTCCAAATGGCGTGCCTTTTGTTAGAATACTCTTAAACAGAGCGGGAGGTTATGGATTATGCATTATCAGCAATGGATATTACTGGCTGTTATCGTGGTATTTGGCTCCGGGGTCATTGGCAGTTACGTCCAGGGGATCGCTGCCAATCCGGGTGGAGCCGAAAAACTCTGGGGTGGTGTGACGGGTGGTCTGAGGACTTTCAATTATGTCACCATGCTCCTTGCAGTAGTTGGTTTTTTCCTCTTCACCTATTATTTATTCTTCCGCACCGACCCGGCCACTGCTCAAGTTGCCGGAAGCCTCAATTTCTGGGTATTTATAGCCATATATGCACTCATTCTGCTGCCGTCTGCTTTCTGGATGCCACTGACCTTCAATGTTCTGGCAAACCACAACACATCGGCCTGGTTTGCCGTTAGGACGGTGCTCTTCATAGTCGGGTTCGCTTCGCTGGCGCTTACTATTGCACTGCTGACCCTGCAACCAAGGGATCTGGATACTGCGTATTGGCTGGCCGTTGTTGGTTCAATTCTTTTCTGTGTACAGACACTCATAATGGACTCTTTTATATGGGCTGCCAATTTCAAATATTGATAATGGAGCAAGAATTACCGTCTGCTAGGCCGACCGTCTAAGTGCTATCAGCAGCACGCCCGGTCCTCCATGGACCCCGAGGGCCGCGCCCAGCTGCGTAATTAATATTTTGTCTTCCGGGAAAAAATCACCGAGTTTTTTCTTCAGTTGACCTGCCCACTCTGGAACCGCGCTATGCACGATAAACAGCTCCATCACATTACGATTTGCCGCTACATACTGGCAAATTCGCTCCATTCCCTTTGAAAGCGTCCTGGTAAACCCGGCCCGGACTACCTGGCCATCTTTAAATGTGAGAAGTGGCTTGATATCAAGGATACTGGCCGCCAAAGCGATTGACTTGCTTACACGTCCGCTCAATGCCAGGTATTTCATTGTATTGAACATGCCAAACATCTTAACCTGGATTATAGCTCTGTTAGCCTCGAGCACCACATCGTTAAGGCTCCCGCCAGCTTTGGCGATCCTTGCCGCCGCCATAGCAACAAGGCCCAACCCAGCTGAATTGAGTTTGGAGTCAATTATTTCTATGTCCCGCTCAGCCATCAGCATATTCCGCGCCAATTGAGCCGAATTATGCGTGCCACTTAGTTTGGAGGAAACGTGTATGGAGACTACCTGTTCCGATTTCTCAAGCGACTTACTGTAAACCCTGATAAAATCCTCCGGAGGAGGCTGTGAAGTGGCCGGATGTATGGGTGAGGTCTGAATCCTGGCATAAAACTCGTCATCCGATATATCTATGCCGTGGCGATAGATGTTTTCGCCGAAGCGAACATATATGGGAACAATGGATATATTGAGATCCGCGATAATACCAGATGGTAAATCAGATGTGCTATCAGTAATCACCTTAACTGCCATCAACGTAACCTCCAGATTAAATATGCTCTTTATCGAAAGGGATGCC
>JAPLHM010000299.1 GCA_026389635.1 Chloroflexota bacterium
ACCAACAAGACGCTCTCCTGGACAGTGGTGGATACGCCCTGGGACGGCTCCAACGGCATGTTCATCAGGACTTTAGGTATAAACTCGTTCGCGCTGGGGCAGGACAGCAAGACCTTCTATGCCGCGGACACCGCCAACAACGGGTTCTACAAATCCACCGATGCAGGGTATACGTGGAGGTCGGCAACGGCCCCGGCCCTACCCGTTTGGAACGTGGTGACGGCGCCGGATAACGCTAACGTCGTGCTGGCAGTGACCGGCGGCGCACCCAATGGTCCCAAGAACCTTTTTTTCTCATCGGATGGCGGTGGAACTTGGCAAAATACTGTTTTCCCTGGCCTTGGAGCCTTCGAATATATCAGTTGCCTTGATTTCTCTGTGCCGTACGGGCCAAACAATCAAAGCCGTGATATAGTGGTGGGCACACGCATCACAGCGGGAGCGGGGCGGCTGTTTACCCTGACTACCACCCTGTCGGGCTCGTGGGCAGGTTGGAGCACCGATCAACTCCTCGACCCCAGTTTTGCGCCTGCTTCTACCGGCGTCACATCCGTCAAATTCTCTCCGGCTTATGCCACCGACCAGACCATAGCAGTTATTTCATGTACAGCGGTAAGCATGTGGCTCCACCTGGGAAAACATGTTTCCGCTACTAACTCCACCACATGGAATACCGATTATTCGCCTTACCCCGTTAACCTCGGCATTGCCAACTCCGGCACTATCATAAGGACGGATATTGAGCTTCCTGTTGATTATGTGGCGTCAGACCTTGCCCTGCGAGGTTGCTTCGTCAGCGTATTGGCTCAGGCTAACTCGGCCGTGCTTTTCATCAATAATAATGCACTCACTTATAATATTACCCCCCCAAACCAGCGCATTTACTCTATTGTGTACAAAGGGTCCAACGCATCGGGCACACTTTTCGCCGGAAGCGCGACAACCCCCGCAGGACAGGCGCTGGCAACAGTCTACCGTGTAGCTGATCCCCAGAATTATTGCGCCGGCACCAATACCACTCCATCCGCTTTGCCCTGGCTGCTGTCTGATAAATATAAATCACCCAGCGGTGGGGCCAACTCGGGACGTGCCAACGCGCTGCTGGCATTGAGCGAAGATGAAGCCACTATCTACTGCGGTACCAGTTCCGAGGACTCAACCCTGGGTGGAACCGGCTGGGATATTGGCCGATGGCCGCGTTCTAAGACAGCAATTGAGATCCTTGATGAGTCAGCCTTCTCTTATAGTTTAGACGATGGGATCAATTGGAACCAGATCGGCCTGATCAATACGGAGATCACCCGGTTATCCGATGTTGCCGCGCTGGAAAAGCCGCTGGATTCCTCCCTGCTGGACAACCTTTACTTAGCTTCGCTCAACGAGAATACTACGGTGACTTACGCTTTTGACAGCGTATGGCGCAGTACCAGCGATCCACTCGGCAGGACGTGGGAAAGGATTTTAACCTGGAACAGTGCCGGTGATGACATTATTTTACGTGTAATCCTTGGTGAAGCCAGCAGCAGTAATAATGTAATCGTTTTCGCAGACAGGCTGACCAACAACATCGCCTACTCTGCCAGCTCGGGCGACAGCTGGTCGGAGGTGGTGACCGGCACAACTGTCAAGGACATCTCCCTGCTGGACGCATCCACCATGTACGTGCTGGATGACTATAATGTGCGTAAAATGACTCAGGGCGGCGCGGCCTGGCAAACCGTGAAAAGGCTGAATACCGACCTGCTGACCACGGCGCATACGGTGTGCAACCCCGTGAAAGGCACTTCAGGCAAGGAGCTGGTCTTCGTGGGCAGCGAGGGTAACTCGGATACGGGCGTGGCCTGGGTCGATTTTGCAGCCTTCAATCCGCAGTTCGCCACGCTTAAAGAAATGCCCATGCAGGGAAACGTGCACGTCGCGACGGATGACCTCTACAACAGCTACAAGAACATCTACGCCGGCATCAATACCACAACCAATGACGACGGCACAATCTACCGCTGGACAATGGAGGGCAGCGGCGGCAGGGACTCCCCCGGGACCAGCATCAACTGGGACCCCCTCGACCCACCCGACCGGGGTTTCTACGCAGTCTGCATGCTCAACAGTGTGCTCTACGGAGCCTGGAACACGGATATCGACCCGCCTATCAACAGCAGCGGCGCCGATCGCACGCTGGAGGCCAGGGTCAAGGTACCACCGCCTCCACAGTGGGACCAACTGGTGGACGGCCTGCCACCACCGGGCATCCCCCCACTGGTTGAATTTACGCGTGAGCCAACATCCATGCACATATCGTCCAACGCCTACAATACACTGTGGGCTATAGACAACCAGGATTACAATTTCACTGCTAAAGAGGGCTGCCTGTGGCAGTTCGTGGACTCGGTGGCCAAGCTGGGCCCCTGGCCGACTGCGCCGGCCCCCGGCAGCCTGATCGGGGCCGATCCCGCCACCGGACGCTCCCAGCAGATCGATTTTAAATGGCGGCCGATGAGGGATATCTTTGGCTACGACGTACTAATAGCAAAGGATGTCAACTTCACCCTGCTGCTCAGCCAGCAACTGCACATGACCCCGGTGGATGATATCACGGGCGCCTGGATCGTTACCCCCGCCGAACAGAATGACCCGTCCTGCTGGATCGCGCCCGGCGAGATGGAGGTGGGACGCTCCTACTACTGGATGGTGCGTGCATCAAGATCGTGGACGGGCACCCCTATACACAGCCCCTGGTCACCTACGATGTTTTTCTCGGTCAGGCCCGGCTTCATGGTCACCTCGGAATATATGGGACCGAAGCTGCTGGCGCCGGTGGACGGCATATGCAGCAACTGCATGCCTCCCATGCGCTTCAGCTGGTCGCCTATAAAAAACGCTGAGACCTATGAGTTCACGCTGGCCAGGGACGCCCAGCTCAAGAACGTGATCGTGCAGGAGACGACCAGTACCACCGGCTTCGAACTGAAAAGTAAACTCCCGTTCTCCACCCCGTATTACTGGCAGGTCAAAGCCGTGGCGCCGGTGATCAGCGATCCCAGCCCGGTCGGCACCTTTACGCTGACCGAGAATATCACCAAACCGCAGAAACAGCCCGCCCCTAAGACCAAACCCGGCGCCGTGCCGGCCCCTTCCAATTTCTGGATCTGGATCATTATCGTTATCGTGGTCCTGCTGCTGCTGCTGATAAATGCCTACGTGTTCATATCACGCAGGCGGGATTCGTAGGGATATAATGAAAAACGAAAATTTTGAAGCCATCGCATCACTGGCATCGGGGGTCAAGGGCTTCTTGGCCGATGACGAAGGCAGGGCACTGTATGACATGGCACTGACCGCGGCCAAGCTGGGCCCCTGCCTGGAGATCGGCAGCTTCTGCGGCATGTCCACCGTCTATTTGGGCGCAGCCTGCAAGAAAATTGGCAGCACGCTCTTCAGCATAGACCACCACCAGGGATCGGAGGAACAACAGCCCGGCCAACCCTACTTCGACCCCGACCTGCTGGACAGCCGCACGGACAATATAAATAGCTTCCCCCTGCTGCGGGAAACATTGAAAAAAGCGGATTTGGAAAACAACGTGGTACCCATGGTCACTCGCTCGGGTGTTGCCGCCAGGAACTGGGCTACGCCGCTGGGACTGGTCTTTATCGACGGCGGGCATAGCTATGAGACGGCGCTTGCCGACTACCGCAACTGGTCTCCGCACCTGCTGCCCGGGGGGTCTCTAATTTTTCACGACATCTATACGGATCCGGCAAAAGGGGGACAGGCGCCTTCAGAGGTGTATAAATTGGCGATGGGGAGCGGCAACTACACCGAGCTGCCTATGGTCAACAGCTTAGGTATCCTAAGGAAGCTCGACGCCGTGGTGGTCGAAAAGAAGGTTTGTTGCTGACATGGGCTTGAGCATGTCGGCCGCTAACAGCACCGCGGCCGAGGTCCAGGTGGGCTTGGTCAGCGGCCAGATCTCGTGCTCGGGAAATGCCACGCCATACCAGTAGGCCCCATCCTCGTCCCTCATCTGGTGTATCCAGTAATAAATCATGGCGGACTGCTTGTACTCGCCGTGCACCGCCAGCGAAATGGCCAGTTCGCTGCTCTCGGCGGCGGTGACCCACTGCTTCTCAAGGTTGCACACCGACCCCTTGCCATGCACAATGAACTTGTCCCAACTGTCGTATATCCTGTTGATGGCCTCCCGCCCGTTGATCACGCTGCACAGGGCCGGATAATACCAGTCCATGGCAAAGGCGTTGATGGTCTTCTCGTCGATGTGGTCACCATACGGCAACGGCATGCCCAGGATGGCGGTGCGTAAAACTTCGTTGGCCTCGCTCCAGTCCCTGCGCTCCTCCCCCACCAACTCCGCCATCTTCAAGGCGCACTTGATGCTGAGGTAGGATGAACTGCAACTGGCTATCTGTGCGGTGGGATAAACGAGGCCTGCCACATCCCGGGCCCAGTATATCTCCCCATTCGGCCCTCGCATGTCCAGCACGTAATCGATGGCGCTCCGCACCACTGGCCACATGTTGTCAAGGAAGGCCCTGTTGTTTGTCACTAAATAATGATGCCAGGCCCCCACCGCCATGTAGGAGATGGCGTGCGAGACCTTGTACATGTCCTTAGGCTTGCCGTCCCGGTAGTTGGCATACCAGCTTCCATCCGGCAACTGCATGCCCGCCAGCCACTCGTAAGCTTTCTCTGCCTCATCATGGTAACTGCCGGCATCTATGGCCATGGCGCACTCCACGTGGGTCCAGGGCTCCACCAGCCCGCCCTCGAGCTCGGGCACCGAGCCCCTGTTCTCCTGCAGGCTGACGATGCTTTCAAAGGTCGGCCTGAGAAACTCTTCGGATAGCAGCCCCTCCAGTTCCGGCATCTCGAATGTAGTGCTGTTATCCATTACCATTGTCTTATCCAACCTTTATCTTAATCTGGCTCTCGATGGCTTCCCTGTAGTAGTCCGCCGTCTGAGTAGCCGCGTTGTCCCAGTTAAATAGCCTCCTGACCCTCTCCACACCCCTGGCGCCCAAATCTTTGCGCTTAGCTTCATCATCTAAAAGGGCTTTGATGGATTGCACCAGCGCACCCGTATCGCCCGGAGGCACTAATATGCCGGCGTCGCCCACCACCTCGGGCAGGGCGCCGGCAGTGGTGGAGATGACGGGCGTGCCGCAGGCCATGGCCTCGGCCGCAGGCAGGCCGAACCCTTCATAAATTGAGGGCACCACCAGCATGGTGGCCGAGGAATAATGCTCCACCAGTTTGTCTGTGTCTATCTTGCCGGTGTAGCGCGTGCAATCTCCCAGGCAGAGCGATTCGATCAGACCCTCGGTGTAACCGTTGACCAGCGGCTCCCCCACGATGGTAAGCTCCACCGCGCGTGTCTTGCGCAGTTCGGCCACTGCTTCTAAAAGGTATTTTAACCCCTTGAGCGGCGTGTCCCCGCTGTTTATGACTAATATGCGGTTGGCGGGCCGCTGTGAGCCGGGCTGCTGACTGAAAAGGTCGGTATCTACCCCGCAGTAAATGATCTTAAAACGCTCACGCGGCAAGCCGAAGCTGCTCATGATCTCCTGCAGCGAGTGTTGGGAATCGGTGATGAAATGGGAAAGCCGCCGGGCTACTTTTATCTGCGTGTCGGCAAAGGAGTACCAGCGCTTTATTCCCCAGGAGCGGTAGGCGGAATGGCTGGCCTTGAGCGCAAGCCGGCGGTCGATGGTTATGGGGTGGTGGATGGTGGTCACCAGCGGCATGCCCATCTGCCTGATCTTGAATATGCCCTCGGTGACACACTGGTTGTCGTGCACGATATCGTATTTCTTGAGATGGCCGTCCTGGCGGAACATGCCGTAGGCTCTCATGCCGAAGGTGTGCGGCTCGGTGAATATACCGCTGCATTCGCCCAGCCATTCCACGAAGTTGGGCCAGGTGTTGAGCTTGCGCGGGCTGATAAAATAGCGGCTCTTTTCAGGCAGCCTGTAAAGGTCGAGACTTGGAAGTTTGATCAGGTTGATGCCGTCGGCCAGCTCCGGGTAGGGCGGCCCCGCTACCACGTCCACGCTGTGGCCCAATTTCTGCAGGGAGCGGCTGAGATACCTGACGTAGATGCCCTGGCCACCCGAATATTTATAAGCCCTGTAGCTAAGTAAGCATATCTGCATTAATAATAGCCTGTTGTAATGTTTGACTTCTGCCTTGAAAACACCACAATAGTCTACATTTATGCGCGATATTAATCAAGACTGCGCCACTTTGTAACATGCCTTTGCGAGGAACCCTCCCCAAAAATGTCATTGCAATGACGGGTAGCAAAAGGCTCGCGATAGGCCTGGTTGAAGCTACACAGTTGCTATCTTCATCTGTGCGTCACCTTAAGAGGCTGCACACTCATAAATCACCACCCCGCCGGTTATCATTTTTTGTATCGTATCCTTCATCGTCCGGTAGTCGTCTTCCGCATACACGTGCGGTTCAAGGCGTTGGATACTCAGCGCTCTCTTTACTGTGGCGTACGCCTGTTCATTTTCCTGGCCCCGGTAAACCACCAGCAGGTCCACGTCGCTGGCTACTGTGTAATTTCCCCTGGCATAGGAGCCAAACAATACCACCAGCAGGCAGGGCAATTGTTTTTGCAGGTCAGCCAAACGCTGTCTGAGGGTTTGGATCACTTCTGCCCGGCTAAATACCGGGTAAAAGATCTGCACAGAAGTTGTAGATTTTTTCGGCATGATCTATCAGCCTTTTGGCCTCGTCCTCCGTATACCGGCTTCTGGGTGAGCCTGACGGGTGGGCATTCGGGTATCTTGACGGTATATAGGCTTTATCCAGTTCAAGTGCTCCATTTATCAGGACATCCGGCACTTTTACACTGGCCGGCAGTCCGTGGAGCAGATCGGCCACCGAATGTCCCCATGCTTCCGCCCCCATCTTCTGAAAAACAGCTTTGACCGCCTTTTCCGCTGATTGCTGGGCAGAAAAGCAGGCCCAGTTATAATAGCCGGTTACAGCATCGCTTTTCGCATGCTCCAGGTCCCCCGCCGCCTGGTCTAGCCAGTCTTTGCTCCTTTCCATGTCGTTGTATTTAATCTACCTTATCAGGGTGGCAACGTCAACAGGAGCGGTATTCAGATAATGTATCATTTTGAAATGGACAGCTGTGCAAAGCATGGCTAATGCGCTGAATTTAACCGCCGGCAGGCGACGAAGCAATCTAATCACCGCGGACAGATTGCCACGCCCTTCGGGCTCGCAATGACGAGGTTATTAATAGGCTCGCGTCAGGTTTGCTGTACATGTCTTTGCGAGATAGCCTCGGCGTATACTTCAACGGTCAGCCGGGCGGCGTTGCTCCAGTTGAACTTCTCCACGATGCGCTTCCTGCCCAGTATGCTGTATTCACTGCGTTTGGCCGGGTCTTCCATAAGCCCGGCGATGGCGGCGCTAAGGGCTGCTGAATCGGCCGGGGGTATGAGTATGCCGGCGTCACCCACCACCTCCGGCAGGGCGCCGGCCGTGGTGGATACCAGCGGGGCGCCGCAGGCCATGGCCTCCGCAGCCGGTATGCCGAAACCCTCATAGGTGGATGGAACGGCCACCAGCGTGGCAGTCCTGTACAGCTTGATCAACTCCGACGTCTCGATCTGGTTGCGGAAGGTCACTGCATCGGTAACGCCCAGCCTGTCCATCAGCTTCTCGGTGACACCGTCCCCCAGGGTCGTACCCACCACTACTAGTTTCAAATCCCACCTCTTCCTCAGCTCGGCCAGCGCCTCCAGCAGGAAGCGCAGGCCCTTGACCGCCGTGTCACGGCTCATCACCATGAGGATCATATTGTCTTGCCTGGCCACCTCGTCGGACGGGCTGAACAGCTCTGAATCTATGCCGTTGTAAATGACCTTCATGCGGGATTCCGCTATGCCGAATATCTCGTGGATGTGGCGCCGGGCCATGCGGGAGACCGTTATGATGTAGGGCAGTTGGCGGGCTACCTTGATCTGCATGCCGGTGAAGGAAAACCAGCGCCAGTAACCCAGTTTGTCCTTGAGGGATTTTGCCGATTTAATGGCCAGGTCACGGTCGATGGTGACGGGATGATGAATGGTCTCCACTACCGGGTATCCCGCCCGCTGGATGTCCGCGATGCCCCACGCCATGGTCTGGTTATCATGTATTACATCGTACTTTTTGGCGCCGTCCCCGCACAGGTACTGATAGGCCCGCATGCCGAAGGCCAGGGGCTCGGAAAAATACCCGGTCATGATGCCGCCCCACTCCATG
>JAPLHM010000054.1 GCA_026389635.1 Chloroflexota bacterium
GCCCGGCCTTATGCGCGGGGTTTATGGCGAGCCCGAGAGATTCAAGAACACCTACTTCATTCAGAACCCGGGCGTTTACACCACCGGTGACGGCGCCAGGGTTGACGATGACGGTTACTTCTGGCTGATGGGCCGCATCGATGACGTTATCAATGTATCTGGCCACAGGATCGGCACCGCGGAAGTCGAGAGTGCCCTCGTTTCACATCCCAAGGTGGCCGAGGCCGCCGTAGTCGGTATGCCGCACGAGATCAAGGGTCAGGGCATTTACGCCTATGTGACCCTGAAGACCGGTGTAGAGAAATCGGATGACCTCAAGAAAGAACTTGTTGCTCATCTGCGCAAGGAGATCGGCCCGATCGCTTCACCGGACAAGATCCAGTGGGCCGATAGCCTGCCCAAGACCCGCAGCGGCAAGATCATGCGCAGGATCCTTACCAAGATCGCTGCTAATGACGTAACCAACCTGGGCGATACCTCCACGCTGGCTGACCCCAGCGTCGTGGAAGACCTGGTTAAGAACAGGATATAACCCTTGAGAGAAAACGGCGCTGCCCGCAAAGCAGCGCCGTTTTTTTATGCCCTTTTCAGGTCGGCATAATAGATTATTCAAGATCCGAACGGGGAAAAGGGCTGGCAGGTGCATAAACACCTGAGTTTCAGTATACTTAGCTACTTTTATTTTGCGGGAGGTTTACAAGTCTTATGGCAGAACAAACCAAGCTTTTCGGTATGCCTGCTGAAAAGGGCCGGTGGATACTGGTCCTGCTGGGATTCATGATCAACCTGTGCTTAGGCAGTGTCTATGCCTACAGCGTATTCAATGTGCCCGTCAGAAACCTGTTTAATGTCGGCGCGTTTGAAAGTGGTTTGCCCTTCATGGTCTTCATAGCCTTTTTTGCCGGCATATTCCCGTTCAGCGGCAGGCTACTGGAGAAAATCGGACCCAGGAAGCTGGGCATGATCGGCGGCGCCATCGTCGGACTGGGATGGATACTATCCGGTATCCTGCCCGGCATGATCCCGAGTGTCTGGACCCTCATTATCACCTACGGGGTGATAGCGGGATCGGGTGTAGGTCTATCGTACAGCGGCCCCATCCAGGTAGCCACCCGGTGGTTCCCGGATAAAAAAGGTTTGGCCGTCGGCCTTACTGTAGCCGGCTTCGGCGGGTCACCTTTTGTCAGCGCCTACGTGGCAAAAAGTTTGATCGACAGCGTACAGGTCTTGAACACCTTCCTGTACCTCGGCATCGCCTTCCTTGTCCTTATTATTGTGTTAGCCCTTCCACTGAGGTTCCCCGTAGCCGGCTGGAAGCCGGCAGGCTGGTCGCCCAAGGTGGGTGCCGCTACTACAGCAGCCGCCGATTACGACAGTTCTCAAATGACCAGGACCTCCTCCTTCTGGGGCCTTTTCATATGTTTCATCATCGGTTCGCTGGCCGGCCTCATGGCCATCGGCATTTCAAGCCCCGTAGCCACCGGCATAATCAAGTTGGACGCTGCTACTGCAGCCACGCTGGTGGGTGTCTTCGCCATCTTCAACGGCGGCGGCCGCCCGCTATTCGGCTGGGTAACCGACAGGATCACGCCAAGGTACGCGGCGGTTATATCGTTTATCATCATATTTTTAGCTTCCATCGGCATGATGTTTGCCGGGCCGGGGACCTCGGCACTTTACATAGCCTGTTTCGCCTGTTTCTGGCTGTGCCTGGGCGGCTGGCTGGCAATTGCGCCTACCTCCACGGCCACCTTCTTCGGCATCAAGTTTAATGCCAGGAACTACGGCATTATGCTGCTGGCCTACGGCATAGGCGCCATCTTGGCCAACTTCATCTCCGGCTTTGCCAACGATCTCTTCGGATCATACCTGCGGGCCTTTATCCCGGTCGGTGCGCTGGCCTTTGCAGGCATTTTCATAGCATTCTTCCTTTTGAAGCCCCCCAAAATGACAAAGTAGCTACAATATCCCTGGTAGCATATTCACAGGGGGCGGCAGGCAGCGCTGCTTGCCGCCCCCTTGCATGTATTTTTACACCACTCTTTCAGGTGCTAAAATTAATCCCTGCGGTAAAGGTATGTCTATGGATGCAATTGTAGTCAGGGGTGCGCGTGAGCACAACCTCAAGAACGTGGATGTCAGCATCCCGCGGGATAAACTTGTCGTCATCACGGGTGTCTCCGGCTCCGGCAAGAGTTCGCTGGCCTTCGATACCATCTATGCCGAGGGGCAGCGCCGTTACATCGAGTCGCTTTCGGCCTACGCCAGGCAGTTCCTGGGACGCATGGATAAGCCGGATGTCGACTACATCGAGGGGCTGAGCCCGGCCATATCCATCGACCAGAAGGGGCCGTCTCACAACCCGCGCTCCACCGTGGGGACGGTGACCGAGGTGTACGACTACCTGCGCCTGCTGTTTGCCAGGGCGGGCAGGCCCCACTGCCCGCAGTGCGGCAGGGAGATCGCCCGCCAGACTGTGCAGCAGATCGTGGATTCTGTGCTCGCGATCAAGCCGGATACGCGCATAATGTTGCTGGCCCCGCTGATCCGGGACAGGAAGGGCGAACATCTACAGGTATTCGACGATTTAAAGAAAGCCGGGTTTGTGCGGGTAAGGGTGGATGGATATGTGCGCGAC
>JAPLHM010000084.1 GCA_026389635.1 Chloroflexota bacterium
CTGGCCAGGTACTTCGACGCGCCGCAATGGTGCCTCGAAATGCCCATGATGGCCACTTTCGAAGGCACAGAGCCCGACCTCGAAGAGTACCAGGTTAAATTCCTGACCAAGGAGATAAAGGACTTCATCGCATTCCTGGAGAAGCTGTTTAAGAAGAAGATGGACTGGGCCAGGCTGGAGGAACTGATCGTACTGGCCACAAAGATTCACGAGACCACCTACCAGATCAGCGAGGCTCGCAAGGCCATTCCCGGGCCCATGTACTCCACCGATTTCTGGAGCAGCATGCCGCCCGCCCTCTTTTTCGCAGGCGACATGAACGTTTCCCTCAAGCTGTACCAGGACATGCTGGCCGAGGTGCAGGAGCGCGTTAAGAACAGTCAATCAGGCATCAACTACCCCGAGAGGTACCGGCTGATCTTCGCCGAGCTCCCACCCTGGCACAGCCTGAAGTTCTTCGACAGCCTGGCGGAGAAGGGCTGGAACTTCGTCTTCGAGAGCTTCGGCTATCACAATACCAGGCCGCTCGACCTGAGCAGGGTCAGCGACCCCTGCGAGAAGCTGGCACGCTTCTCGCGCAATTTCTGGTTCAACGTCTTCCCCGAGGCCAAGAAGGACGGTATCTCCAACCCCGTCGTGGAGACCTACCTCAAGATCGCCCGGGGCTTTAAAGCAGACGGCTTTTTTATGCACCCGCTGATCTCCTGCCGCGCAGCCAGTTGCAGCCTCAGGACGATACAACATTTCGAGCAGGAGAAGTTAGACATACCCAGCCTTTGGGTAGAGGGCGACATTATCGACAAGCGCGTCTTCAACCCCCAGGAGGTGCTGGCCAGGGCCGAGGCCTTCGAGCAGACCATGGACCACTACAGGAAGGTCAGGAAATCGAAGGGCATGGACTGGTAAGCGGAGAATAATAAAAACCGGGAGATTGAGATGGTAATAGCTACAACCAGGGGGCTTTCCATGGCACACGAGATTTACATGGACAGGGGGCTGCGCGTGCGCGAGTTGCGCAAAGCCGGCAAGAAGACCATCGGCTATATTTGCCTCTACCCGCCCGTCGAGATCATCACCGCGCTGGGACTGGCGCCCTTCCGCGTCTTTGGTGATATGAACGAGCCCATCACTGCCGCCGACCAGGTATCCACCACGGTGGTCTGCCCGTTCCTGCGCAGCATCATCGACCTGGGGATCAAAGGAAAATTCGACTTCCTGGACGGCATCGTGGGAGCGCATACCTGCGATATCGGCATGACCCTGCTTATCTCATGGCGTGACTATGTCAAGGATGCTCCTTTCACACATTTGATTGATGTGCCGCACACCGACCATGCGCCGGCCGTCGATTACTTCGAGGGGCAGATAAACTCCTTCAAGCGCCACCTCGAGGAATTCGCCGGGGAGAAGCTGACCGACGATAAACTCAAAAAAGCCTGCGAGCTCCACAATGAACAGCGCAAGCTGGTCAGGCAGCTTTACGACCTGCGCAAATCAGACCCGCCCATGCTGACATCGACAGAGAACATCGAGATACTGGTGGCGCTTTTCAGCCTGCCCGTGGACGAGGGCAATGAACTGCTGGAAGATGTCATCAGGGAGATTAAGGGACGCAGTATAAGGCCTCCCAGGAAGAAGGCGCGACTGCTGGTGTGGGGTCCTGTTTTTGACAACACGTCACTTTACGAGCTCATAGAGAGCGCTGACGCCAA
>JAPLHM010000034.1 GCA_026389635.1 Chloroflexota bacterium
GGCCATTATCTCGCCGGGCATGGGGTCACGGTTCTCCGGAGGCCGGCACTTGATGACGTTGGCGATGAAGACCTGGTTGCGCTTGTAGCCGATCATGCCGATAAGCTGGTCGAGGTACTGGCCTGCCTGGCCCACGAAAGGACTGCCTGTCTGGTCTTCATGGTAGCCCGGGGCCTCACCGATGAAGAGGAGCCTGGCGTCCTCGGGCCCTTCGCCCGGCACTACCTTAGTGCGGTGCCTGGCCAGTTCACAATTTTTACAGCGTTCTATTTCCGCGTGCAGTTCAGTCAGAAGTGACATCTAATTCGAATGATAACACAGGCACTGTCGGCGGTCAATTCATTTCAATATCAAAATGAGGCTGGCCGCCAGCATCACCAGCAACACGATGCAAACGATGACGGGCTGCCTTTCCCGCGTTACGATGAAGTGCGTAAGCGACATTATAAGCACGGCTACAGGCATGAGCAGGATAATGATCAGCCCGGCAGTGATAAATGCCGCCGGATTGAGCGCCATAAGTCCGGGTACCAGGGTAGTCAATGGCGTGAGTGCGGCTGTGTGTGGCGCGCCGCTGGTGAAAAACAGGATAAGCCC
Source organism: Chloroflexota bacterium (assembly GCA_026389635.1). GTDB lineage: Bacteria > Chloroflexota > Dehalococcoidia > GIF9 > UBA5629 > CAIMUM01. The sequence goes on from JAPLHM010000034.1 coordinate 598, forward strand.
GCCTGCAATCAACAGCAGGCTGGCTACAATGCCTGCGCGCAGGACCAGGCCGATGCGCCGGTTGAGGCGGTGTAATTTTTCGTGCTGACTACCTAACTGGCATTCCATTTCATTTTCACCCGAATACGTTAAGAGCCTTGAGGATCATGATAATCGCGGTAAGTACCAGGAACACGCTGTATACGGTTATGAGCACTGTGCTGCGGGTACGGTGGGCAAGGGTTGCCCCCAGCCTGGCGCCTATGTAAACGCTGATGATGAGCGGGGCAATAATATAGGGAGCGACGTAGCCGTTGTAAGCGTAAATCAGGGAACCGGTCATGGTGGTGAAGCACAGGAGCAGGCTGCTGGTGGCGATGGTAGCCTTGAGCGGCACCTTCATGAGCTGGTTCATCACAGGGACATTGATGATGCCTCCGCCTATGCCCAGCAGGCTGGATATGACGCCGCCGAAGAAGCCGGTAACCATGCCGATGACCGGGCGGTGTACCTGGTAGACTATCTCCTCGTTTATGGCGGGATCGTAGTAATAACCGTCCAGCCAGGCATGCGGAGTATGCTCCTTCTCGTGTACGATTTTAGCGGCCTCTATCTGCTCAGGCAATAGTCTGCGCTGCTTTTTAGGCATCATCACGTAAGCGACATAGAGCATAAGCAGACCGAATATGATCGTAAGTACGGGGGAGGAGAGCCCGGCTGCCAAAAACGCTCCGGCGACTGCTCCCGGGACGAGGGTGCAGGAGAGCAGCAAGCCCAGTTTGAGATTGGTCATGTGAGTGCGGATGTAGACGCTGGTGGCAGTGCAGGCGTTGATCACGATGGATACCAGGCTGCTGCCGATGGCGTACTGGATGGGCAAGCCCAGCGCCAGCGTAAGTACGGGCACGATGATAAGGCCGCCGCCCACCCCCAGCATGGAGCCGAGGAGTCCGGCCGCAAAGCCGGCGCCGGCCAGTATCCAGATGTTGACGTCGGCTGGCATAGTGTGTGAAAGGATAGCACTTTCACCACTTTATTATCAAAACGAAATCTTTTCCTGTCCTGGATCAACCCCTATCTTTTTGTATTTGCCTGTCATCCAGTTATTCAGATCCGAGCAATACCATTTTGAAAACCTTCGGTCTGACGGGCCTCCTGACATATTAGTGTAAATGTCATCCGTAGAAAGATCTGTCACTAATCTGAATGATGGGGCGAAGCTTGTCTGCCTTCCAGCGCTTTGGAATATCTGACCCTGATGCGGTGTTGCCAGGCTGCCGATAATGGTGACCGGCCCGCGGTCAAATCCCAGAAAACGTGGGAGCTTACCATTAAAAAGGATATTCGTAAGCACTAATTTCCTCGCGTCACCCCATTTCCGTGCAGGCTCTTTTAAGGCATTTTCCGCAGCCTGCAAATAGAGATATTCTCTTTTCTTTCCGCCAAACCAGAGCGAATCCTCAGAAAGGAGTATACGATCAAAATTTATATAAAAGTCGTTGAATATCCCGGTGTGTTGATCGAGGTAACAGTCAGCCTCCCCGCCGAACCCGTTTTCCCCGAAAACCAGCCTGTAAAGCTCCCTGTAAAACCGGTCAAAGAGATATGCTTCTTGCGAATCCGCGGAATATTTCATATCCCAGCCTTTGAGTTTGTTTGCACTTTCAGTGCCGGGAAGAAGGGGGGCAAGGATTTTCATGAAGGATTCAGCCTGGTTTGAAAACACATCGTGCTGTATTTTATACATGTGATCACATGTAATTCTGTTATTTTCAGAAAGCAGCCTGCCGATACGGTCTGAACGGTAGGAACCCATCCCAACATTGATTGGACTGACCTTCCCAAACTCGTTAAGGTCCTGGTTGGATGTAACAAAATATCCGCTTTGCGGGTTATAGCATCTTGGCAGATCCTCCGGTTTTACAAAGCCCTGCCAGTTGTTTTTTTCATCCCATCCGGGCAGGGGCACAAATCCACTGACACCCTCCCGCCTTTTGGGCATAAGGCCTGACATCTGGTAACCTATATTCCCCTGTGTATCGGCTAAAACAAAATTCCATGACGACTCCACGTATCCGAGGATATCCATACCTTCTTTGACAGTCTTAGCATCCCACATTTTGGCAAAACTGTTAAAGGTGACGGCACCCGAAGCGGAAGGCGCCCATGCCGTCGCTATGTAGTAGCCCTCTTCATAAGGGTTCCCTTCAAGAACCCCATGTTCGTTTTCATAAAAAACAGCGGTTACAGTGTCTCTTTTCTTCCTCTTTATTTTCTCTTCTCTTTGGGTAAACTTGAGCCACTTTTCCGGCTCGCGCAGGTAATTGCCATTTTTGCATTGTTCAATCCATGAATCCGTACTGTCCATAAACGTATAGGTGGCGCCCCACGCAAGATCAGGATTCCTGCCCGCAAGGATTGCCGGAACTCCCGGCATAGTCCCGCCCATAGCGTAGCTGCCTTTTGTTGTCAGCACCATCTCACACCAGACATTAGGAAGCCTGTTTACTTCAAGGTGGGGGTCATTTGCAAGAATCGGCTTGCCTGAGGCTGTTTTCTTTCCGCATACAGCCCAGTTGTTGGATGCCATCATAATAGGCGCAGCGATATTCCAGAGGGACGTGGGCGAAACGATCCGTTCCTGAAGTTTTATCTTTTTAATGAGGTCGATATCAAGCCCCCCGAGTATGCCAGGGAAAAGCTCGCCCAGCCTTTGTGTATCAATGCCCGCCTGGACAAGCTCAATTAGAAGCCTTTCCATCTCACCCTGGGACTGCGCCAGCGTCAGGTATCCTATCATCCTCGAGATAAGGACGGAGTCTTCAGTGCGCCACTCTTCGGGCTTGTAACCAAAAAGCTTGAATTCCCAGGGAATTTTTTCAGATAATGCCTTATTTACCCCCCTGTTGTACGCATCCGCTATTTCTTTAGCCGCGGGAGAAAATTTAGCGACTTCGGTAGATGTGGAACCGGCCCAGTTCATTCTCCTGAAAAACCTGTCGATTTCAAGCATT
>JAPLHM010000172.1 GCA_026389635.1 Chloroflexota bacterium
CAACAAACGTGGCCACGGCATCGGGGCGCGTAAGGGCATTGTTCACTTCTGAGATACAGTGCGTGATCCCTGACCGTGATCTGTCAGAATTCACTTATACGTGGGCGGCCAATGCGGGCAAACTGATGGCGAACGGACTTAGCGAAGGTAAGGCCAGCCGTGTGGGATGGCTTGCGCCAGGCGTTGGAGGGCAGTACGTGGTAGGCGTCCTGATAACCGATAAGGCGGGGAACAAGGCGATAGGTGAAGTGACTTTCGAGGTGCTCTGCTGCCGGGATCCCTAATTACTCACGGTTAAATAGTTTGTGAAGGAAGATTGAAATGAGATTTACAGAAAGGTCTTTTTCAGTCGTTATTTTAGCCGCGGTCATTCTTATCACGTTATGCAGCGGCCTTTCCTGCGCCGCGCAGGCACCTGAATCGGTGCCGGCACCTGAACCGGCGCCGGCACCGGAGTCGCAGGCAAATCTAAACCCCGATGCGCCGGTGGTGCTAAAAATGTCGCTTCCTTCCAGTGAAACAGTCACCGGAGCGAAACGCGTGCGTTCATGGTTAAATTCGCGGATCGAGTGTATTGTGGAAGGCACAGATACCGAGAACCTCAAATATAGCTGGACTTACGCTAACGGCACATTGAGGGCCGGCAAAGGGCTTAGCCTGGAGGGTGGCACCGCCAGCGTGGTCGACTGGATGGCACCCGGGGCCGGAGGGGACTACACAGTCAACGTCAAGGTAACTGATGGACACGAAAACGAAGCCAGGGGGCAGGTCAGTTTCAAAGTAGTTTGCTGCACTGAGTAGAGGTGGAACGGGATATAGTTGTTTTCATGAGCCCGGCTCGGTATCGATAGTGGCCGGCCGTGTAGATATAGGCGGTTGCTAAATTATTGACGGGGGTTGAATGGATATGTACGAGGTAAAGGGTAAAAACGTCCTTATCACTGGGGCGGCTTCCGGCATAGGCAAGGAGTTGTCGCTGCTTTTCGCCGGGGATGGGGCCAACATGATACTGGATGACATGCCGGAGAAAATGCCTATTCTTGATCAATGGGCAGGTGAGCTGAAGTCCAAATTTGGCGCACGGGTGTGGACCTTCGGCATAAATCTGGCGGAAGAGAGCGGAGCGGAAACGCTTTACAGGTCAGCGGTAGAGGCTGCCGGCAAGATAGACATCCTGGTAAACGACGCCGGGACTTTAGCCTACGGTAACTTCGCCGACATCGATTACCAGAAGCAGGATTTCATGGTGAGGACCAATGTCCTGGCCGTTTTCAGGTTGACCAGGCTGGTCCTGCCTTCCATGCTGAAGGCGGGGAACGGGCGCATTTTGAACATGTCCTCCTGCTCGGCCTTCCAGCCCACTGTCTACCACGCCGCCTACGCGGCTACCAAGGCTTTTGTGCAGAGCATGAGCGAGGCTGTTAATGCCGAGATACAGGGGACGGGGGTCAAGGTTCTCACATTCAGCCCTCCCTACACAAAGACACCTATGTTGAAAGACGGCAACCTGCCCCAAAAGATGTTCTGGTATAAGATCAGCGGACTGTGGGACCCCGCGGTCATTGCCGCCATCGGCTACAAGTCATTTAAACGAGGCAAGGCCATCTGTATTCCCGGTGCTGTGAACTGGTTTATGCACTCCATCGTGGTAAGGCTCAGCCCGCACAGTATGCTGAGCGCGATTTCACTCAGGGCAATGAAGGGACAGGACTGACACGTCCCTTACATATTTCGCCGGTACCTGCCGCCCACCTCGTAGAGGGCGCCCGTGATCTGGCCCAGCGAGGCGTAGCGCGCTGTTTCCATCATCTGCTCGAAGATATTGCCGCCTTCGCGGGCCACCTGCTGCAGCTTATCAAGCGATTCCCTGGCTTTGACCGCGTTGCGTTTCTGGAAGTTGCGCAGGTTGTCAATTTGCTCCTGCTTCTCCTCGCCTGTTGAGCGGCTCAGGGGAATGTCAAACGGTATCAGGTTGCCCTCCCTGGGATTTAAATAGGTGTTGACGCCGATGATGGGCAGTTCTCCCGAGTGCTTGCGCTGCTCATAAAGCATGGACTCGTCCTGTATCTTGCCCCGCTGGTACTGCAGTTCCATCGCCCCAAGTACCCCGCCGCGCTTGGAAATGCGCTCGAACTCGTCCAATATGGCATCCTCCACCAGTTCAGTCAACTGCTCCAGTATGTAGGATCCCTGCCACACGTTCTCATTCTTGGTCAGGCCGAACTCCCGCATAATGATGAGCTGGACTGCCATGGCCCGTCTTACCGATTCCTCGGTGGGGGTCGTAATAGCCTCATCATAGGAGTTAGTATGCAGTGAGTTGCAGTTGTCATAGAAAGCCAGCACTGCCTGCAACGTGGTGCGGATATCGTTGAACTGTATGTCCTGGGCGTGCAGCGATCGGCCCGAGGTCTGGATATGGTATTTAAGCTGCTGGCTGCGCTCGTTGCCGCCGTATTTCTCACGCATGGCCACGGCCCAGATGCGCCGGGCCACCCGGCCGATCACTGCGTACTCGGCATCCATGCCGTTGGAGAAGAAGAAGGACAGGTTGGGTGCAAAGGAATCGATGGGGAAGCCCCGCGAAAGGTAGTATTCCACGTACGTAAACCCGTTGGCCAGCGTGAACGCCACCTGCGTTATGGGATTGGCCCCGGCCTCGGCTATGTGGTAGCCGGAGATGGAGACAGAGTAGTAATTGCGCACGTTGTGCCTTATGAAATACTCCTGTATGTCCCCCATCATCTTGAGGGCGAACTCGATGCAAAAGATGCAGCTGTTCTGACCCTGGTCCTCCTTGAGAATGTCGGCCTGCACCGTGCCCCGCACGACTGAAAGCGTTTGCGCTTTGATCCGTGCCAGCTCATCCGGCGTGGGCAGCCGGCCACCCTCTTCGGTGAATTTGTCCACCTGCTGGTCGATGGCCGCGTTGAGGAAGAAGGCCAGCATCACGGGAGCCGGGCCATTGATTGTCATGGAGACCGATGTGTTGGGCGAGCAAAGGTCGAAGCCGGCATACAGCTTCTTGATGTCTTCCAGCGTGCAGATGGATACGCCCGACTCTCCAACCTTGCCGAAGATGTCAGGGCTTTCCTGGGGGTCTTCGCCGAAAAGAGTGACAGCGTCAAACGCGGTGGAGAGGCGCTTGGCCTCGTCGTTCTGCGAGAGGAAATGGAAGCGCCTGTTTGTCCGTGTGGGACCTCCCTCCCCGGCGAACTGGCGCTTGGGCTCCTCACCGCTGCGCCTGAAGGGGAACACACCCGCTGCATAGGGGTAGTGGCCCGGCACATTCTCCAGCATCAGGTACCTCAGCCTTTCGCCATGGTCCTTCAGGTCGGGGACGGTTACACGCGGTATGTGTGTGCCGGCAAGCGTGGTATCGGTCAGCTCAACCTTATATTCCTGGCCGCGCACCCTGTAGCGGAAATAATCGCCGCTGTATGTCCTGCGCAGTTCATCCCAGCCTTCCAGCAGCTTGCGGCATTCGGGCTTGAGCTTGTCGTGCAGCGAGGCGCACTTCTTTTCGATGGTTTCATGCGCGGCCTCGTCTTCAAATTCCACCAGCGCAGAGCGCAACTGCTGGATACGCCGGGCAATATCGGCCTGTTTTGTCACCCCTTTCTTGTAATCGCGCACCGTCTCGGCTATCTCGCCCAGGTAACGTATGCGGTCCGGCGGGATGGCGAAGCGCACGGCACTGGTATGAGACACCCTGTCTTCAGGTATACTGCATGCGTACTTCTGCCCGCATTTCCTGCTGATGCATTCCATCAGCCCGGCGTACAGGCCGTTGACGCCCTCATCGTTGTAGCGTGCCGCGATAGTGCCGTAAACCGGCATGCTTTCCAGCGGCACATCGAATTTTTCATGCGTGCGCCTGAGGATTCTCCTGACATCGCGCAGGGCATCCTCGGATCCCTTTTTATCGTATTTATTCAGCACCACTATATCCGCGTAATCGAGCATGTCTATCTTCTCGAGCTGGGTGGGCGCCCCGTACTCGGAGGTCATGACATACAGGCAGAGGTCCGATATATCCACTATGGCGGTATCACCCTGCCCTATGCCGGCGGTTTCCACCAGCACCAGGTCATAGCCGGCCG
>JAPLHM010000175.1 GCA_026389635.1 Chloroflexota bacterium
GACAGGCTGGACAAACTCAGTTTCTTTGACGTACATTGAAGTGGGTTCAGCCAGGGCAATCGAAAGGAGGTAAACAGAAATGCCACATGCACGGTTAAACACCGCTTATATGAAAGTCCAGGTAACCTTCCCGGACGAGGAGCAAAGCATATCCATGGAGAAAGCGCTGGCTATCAAGAAGAAGATCGAGGGCCTGCTCAAGAAGGAAAAACTCGAACTCTATGAGGTCGTCCTCGAAACGGTTCAGAAGAGCCGCTGATAATAATTGAGGGATCCGCCCTCTTGACGGAATCGATCGTCCACACCAGGCTAATATATATGGTTATTTGGGCTTGGCGAAATCGCCGCAATAATCCGCCTGCTCATTTTTTGATTGCCCTTCTGCTTAAATACATGCATATGGCGCCGCAGGCAGCAACATTCAAAGATTCTGCTTTTGCCCCGGCCATGGATATCTTTATCGTGTGATCGGATTTCTCAAGGAGCGCAGCGGAAAGGCCGGCTGCCTCGTTGCCCAGCGCAAGCACCAACTTGTCCTCTCCCCTCAGCACCAACGGGTCCTCCGCTCCGCCCAGGTCGGCCGCAACCAGCCGATGCCCGCGTCTTTTCAGTTCATCCACGAGATCAAGGTAAGCGGCCGTCCTCCTGATCCACAGGGACAGGGCACTGCCCGCCGTTGACTGTATGCACTTCGGGGAGAAAGGGTCTGCGCATTTATCCGTCAGTATAACGCCCGAGTAATCGAAGGCCGCGGCTGTGCGGATAAGCGTGCCGACATTGCCCGGATCCTGGATGTCTTCCAGCAGCAGTATTTTATGGCCGGCCTCCCCTGGCAGGTTGTCTGAGTCTGTATCCGCCGGCAACCGCACTACGGCTATGGTTCCCTGGGACGTCCTGGCAGAACTTATAGATTGCATCTGGGTATCCGTGAGGGGTCTCAAAGCATATTTATCGTAGATAGGGGGCTGTTCCCCGGTATATAAAATCTCCATTACGCTGCCGGGACTGCTCCTCATCACCTGGTCTATGGCACGCGGACCCTCCACCAGGAATGCGCCCGTAGCCAGCCGGCCTCTCCGTGAGGAAAGGTCCCTGTACCACTTGAGCGGTTTCAACGGATGGCCGCCGTTGTCTTTCATATTATCGATTTTCGCCTGGAAGCCCGCCAGTGTTTAATAAATTCTACTGCCGAAGGGATCAGCGAAACAATGATTATAGCTAAGATGAAGATCGAGAAATTCTCTTTAACGAAGGGCAGGTTACCGAAGAAGTAGCCGCACAGTATGCAGATGGCCACCCACAGCAGGCCGCCCGTTACATTGAAGAACAGGAACCTGGGGTAGTTCATTTTACCGACGCCGGCCACGAAAGGCGTGAAGGTCCTGAGGATCGGCGCGAACCTGGCCAGCACGATTGCCTTGCCCCCGTATTTTTCAAAGAACATATGGGTCCTGTCGATGTATTCCCTCTTGATAAACCGGTAGTCCCTGCTGTAGATCCGCTCCCCGATGCGGCTGCCTATGAAATAATTGAAACTGTCGCCCAGCGCGGCGGCCAGCCAGAGCAGTAAAATCAGCGCCCACACATTTAAAGAGCCCAGTGCTGCGAATCCGCCCAGGGCGAAAAGCAATGAATCCCCGGGCAGGAAGGGTATAATCACCAGGCCCGTCTCGCAGAAGATTATGAGAAAAACTATGCCGTAGATGAGCAGACCGTATTGCTGTATGAGGTCGCCTATGTAAACGTCGATATGTAGTGCGACGTCCACGGCTGTGAACCCAAACTGCACGGCGGCCGAATCTTCAAAGAAAATAATGGCCACAGCCATTGCGGCCAGCAGAAATAGGGCGACTATAATACAGGCTAATACCAGCCTGCTGGAAAATACCCCGTTGTTTTTCTGAATATTAACTTCCCTTTTCTATGATTAATAAAGCGGGCCCCCCCTGTAATACCAGGGATAATAGAAAGGCGTTACATATGTGTTGTATCCTTCCCTCAGGCCCTTGTTGTAGCCGGCGGTTTCGCCCTGCTGGTAGCCCTCGTCCTTGCCCTTGGCATACCCCTGGTCATACCCGGCCTGGTTCCCCCTGTCGTAGCCGGCCTTATCGCCGGCCTGGAAACCGAGGTCATAGCCTATCTTTTGGCCGTTCTCGTAGCCCCTGGCGAAACCCGCCTTATCGCCGTCGGCCTTGCCACGGTCGTAACCTGCCTGAAACCCGCTGCCGTTGCCCCACAGGTATCCGCCGAGCAATGCGGCGGCCACGACAATGACTACGACTGCAATGATCAGGCCAAGCACCCATCCGCCGAGGGTCAGCGCAAATTTCCCTGACATAGCACACCTCCTTTTCTTCATTTGTAGATTCAGCTTTCAAGACCGCTGAAGCTGCTGTATTGATCAGCCCTATGTTAAGATTGTACAACCTTTGCTGTGGACTGTGCATTCCCAACGTGATACTCTAATGATTAAGCAAATAAACGGGGGTGTTACATGTTAAAAGCTGGCAAAATCTTGCTCATTATAGCCGGTTTTCTGCTCATTTTGGATGCATTCCTCATGGCCTTGCGTATTCCCAACCCCTTGTTCGGCTGGCCGCTGCCCTGCCCGCTGACCCTACTTGCGCTGGGATTGGGGATATTGCTCACCGCTTTCGGCAGCCAATCCTGCTGTAAGAAGTAAACGAGTCAGGAGTGTAAAGCCGTGGCAAAGAAAGGCAGGATCGCCATTCTGACAGGTGGCGGCGACTGCCCGGGTATAAATGCCGTTATACGGGCAGTAGCCAAAAAGGCCATACTCGAATCGGGACTGGAAGTGGTGGGCATCTCGGACGGTTACGACGGTTTGCTGCATAACCGGCACCGCATGCTTCACTACGATGACGTCTCCGGCATTATCAACCTGGGCGGCACCATACTCGGCACCTCCAATAAGGCCAACCCCTACAGGTGCCCCATTATAAAAGAGGGGCCGCTGGAATTTGAGGATTTATCGCGCACCGCTATCGATAATTTCGAGCGGCTGGAGGCGGATTGCCTGGTGTGTATCGGCGGCGACGGTACCCTGAGTATCGCCCACAGTTTTTTTAAGGACGGCCTCCCCATAGTAGGCATTCCCAAGACAATTGACAACGACATTCAGGGCACCGATATCACCTTCGGCTTCGATACGGCGGTATACATAGCTACGGAAGGATTGGACCGGGTGCGCACCACCGCGCAGTCGCACCACCGCGTGATGATCGTGGAGGTCATGGGGCGTAACGCCGGCTGGATTGCCCTGCATGCCGGGATCGCAAGCGGGGCTGACGTTGTGCTGATCCCCGAGATCCCCTACGACCTGGATATCGTTACCGGCAAGGTGAATGATAGAAACAGCAGGGGAAAGAGGTTTACCATAGCCGTGGTCTCGGAGGGCGCCAGACAGAAGGGCGGGGGCAGGGTGGTTCAGAGGGTTATCGAAGAAAGCACGGACCCGCTGCGCCTGGGTGGTGTAGGCTTTGTACTGGGATCGCAAATAGAGGGTGAAACCGGTGTTGAAACCCGTACCGTCGTGATGGGCCACCTGCAGAGAGGAGGTGTGCCTACCCCATTTGACAGGGTGCTGGCCACCAGGCTGGGCACCAGGGCAGTTGATATGTTGCTGGAGGGCTCATATGGATATATGGTGGGGGTCAGGGGCAATGACCTGGTGGATGTGCCTTTGGAGGAGGTTGCGCACGGCCAGAGATGCGTGTCCACGGGTGACCCGTTGATAAGGTCGGCCAGGTCCGTGGGGACGTGTTTTGGAGACATCAGGGATGCCCTGCCGGAGGACTGATAGGACGCGCCCGCTACCCGGCTGATTATTGTTTGCAGGATATTTTGTAGTTATTGCAGCCGGTTGAGCGCACGCTGTACATGCTCTTGTCGGCGCTGTTTACCAGCGTGTCGAGGTCCCTGCCGTCCTCGGGGAATACGGCTACACCGACGCTGACGGTGACCAGGATTTTGTGGCCGTTTACCATGAAGTGGTGCCTGAAGGCATCCACGATCTTGTGGCTGACCTTGTCTACGCTGCTCACGTCATCGATTTCAGGTATTACGATGGCAAACTCGTCACCACCCACGCGCGCGACGGTATCGCTCTTGCGCAGCAGTCCCGTCATGCGGTCGGCTGCGGCCTTCAGCAAATGGTCCCCTACCACGTTGCCCATGGTTTCGTTAACAGTGTTGAAGTTATCCAGGTCAAGCGACATAATGGCCACCCTTTTTTTATTGCGCTGAGCATGTAATACCGCTAAATGCGCGCGGTCGCGGAATAGCGTCCTGTTGGGAAGGCCGGTCATGCTGTCATGGGTGGCCACCAGGTGCAGTTCCCGCTCCAGCCTCTTTCGTTCCGACGTGTCGCGGATATTGCAGTGGACGATGCGGGTGTCGTTGATCGTACATACATTGGATTCAAGCTCCACGTCCAGCCGCCTGCCGTTCCTCGTCTCCAGTGGAAAATCTTCGTAACGCACGTGGTCGCGATGCTTCAGTTCATGCGACGCAGCCCGGCTTCTATCGGTGTCTATGAAAGCCTCGATGTCCCAGAGGTTTTTTCCTAATAACTCTTCGTTGGAATAACCCAGCATTTTTAACAGGTGCGGGTTGGCACTCTTAACCTGGCCAGTGTCCGCATCCAGTATCACAATTCCGTGCTGCGCACTCTCAAAGAGCTGCCTGTATTGACGTTCGGAGCACCGTAACTCCTGCTCTATAACTTTGAATTCGCTTTCCAGCGCTTTAAGCTGGCGCACCTGCTCTCGCAGTTGCTCTAATTCATCTGCGAGTTGTTTCTTGGTTCGGGCCTCTTCTGCCGGCATAAATACCTCCCTATCCGCTTAAAAGCTGATCCGCAGCGATCAATTTAGTTTGTGTTTTCCATTTGTGACCTGCAATTTCAATGTAGTATTTATTAGATTGTTTGTCAATGTTTGGTGTATAATAGGTTCATAGTTCAAGTTTAGGTTGTTACAAGCTTATTATAATCCTTCCAGAATTATCACAAGCCTTGAATGGCCCAAACCCCGGCTAAATTTACTAACTTAAGAGGTCATTCATTGAGTTTCGAAATCTTCAATCTCCATCCGAGCATCATGGAAGGTGTGCGGGCGCAGGGTTACACTGAGCCCACCCCTATCCAGGTGCAGGCCATCCCACCCATCATGCAGGGGCGCGATATCATCGGCCTGGCGCAGACCGGCACGGGCAAGACGGCAGCCTTCGTGCTGCCGGTGCTGGACCGACTGCTGAAGCTGCAGCGCGGACGCATAGGCGCCGCCGTCATCTCCCCCACCCGCGAACTGGCAGAGCAAACCTGCGAGGCGGTCGACGCGCTGGCAAAGTACACAAACCTCAAGAGCATCTCCATATACGGCGGCGTAGGCATGGAACAGCAGGTGCGCAGGCTGCGCAGCGGCGTGGATATCATCGTGGCCTGCCCGGGCCGCCTGCTCGACCATATTTGGAAAAGCACTATCGACCTGTCCTTCCTCGAGATGTTGGTCATCGACGAGGCGGACCGCATGTTCGACATGGGTTTCCTGCCCGACATCAGGAGCATACTGAGGTGCCTTGTCAGACCTCGCCAGACTATGCTTTTCTCTGCCACCATGCCGCCCGATATACGCAGGCTGGTGCAGGAGGCTTTGCGCATCCCTGTTACGGTGCAGATCGGGCATTCGGCGCCGGTGGATTCTGTATCCCATAGCATCTATCCCGTAAAACAGCACCTCAAGACAAAATTGCTGACGGCGGTGCTGCGCAGCTTCGAGACCGATTCGGTGCTGGTCTTCACACGCACCAAACACCGCGCCGACCGCGTAGCCCTGCAACTCAAGAGGACGGGCTTCAGAGCTACGGCTCTGCATGGCGACCTGGCGCAGAACAGGCGCCAGGCGGCGTTGGACGGCTTCCGCGACGGCTCGGTCAAGATATTGGTAGCCACGGATATCGCGGCCCGCGGCATAGACGTCCTGAGCATCTCGCACGTTATCAACTTGGACATGCCGGAGAACGTGGATGCCTATACGCACCGCATCGGCCGCACGGGCCGCATTGACCAGAAAGGTGATGCCCTGACATTTGTCACGGCTGCCGACGCCGCCGTGGTGAGAGAAATAGAAGAGGTGCTCAAAGCGCCGCTGGAACGCCGCAAGCTGCAGGGGTTCGATTATAATGCCGCGGCTCCCGAGATACCCGCTGACGCGCCGCGGCGCCCAGCAGGTGGTGGACGAACAGGGCAGGGGCAGCGTTCCGGGGGCGCGCGCAGGCGTTAGACGCCCGTTATTTCTTGCGCCTGCCCATAATGCCGTAGAGCATGATATCCAGTATGGCCGAGTAAATGCGTCCTACCGACATGCCGTGCGACAGCACCAGCGGGCTCTCGGCAACGTAAAGCGTCGCCTCCGAAAGTATCGTCTGCACCAGGTTCCAGTCTGTCTCCGATGGTGTGATCAGGCCTTCCCGTTTGGCCGCGTTGAAAACACGCCTGTATATCTCGCGGATCGAGGACAGGCGCGCGATCTGGTATTCGGCGAATATCTCGGGGTAAAGCTGCTTTAGCTCGATGATGCGGGTGGAAAGGTCCCCCTTGGGCAGTAAACCCACCGCCTCCTTGATCAGCGCCGCGGATTTTTCCGTATCATAATCCTTGTGCCTGTCAAGGCTGGCCAGCGCCTCGTTGATCACGGCAACCATGCGCATCATGCTGGCCCTCACCAGGTGTCTTTTATCTTTAAAGTAGCGGTACACGGTAGCCCGCGTCAGTCCGCAGCGCGCCGCAACATCCTCGACAGTGGTTTTCTTTATGCCGTGGGCAAGGAAGACGTGCAGGGCGGCCTCGATGATCTTTTCCTCTGTCTGCTTGTATTCAGGCATGATATGATATTAACATACCTTGTATCATTTGACTA
>JAPLHM010000197.1 GCA_026389635.1 Chloroflexota bacterium
ATCCTCAGCGTGTTGAGGTGTTGTATGGAGTGCATATAATCGCTTATGTTGCCGGAAGGGCCGATATTGGAAAGGGTGCCCCCACTGAAAACAGTGTCTCCGGAAAAAAGGACCCGCTGTGACGGCTCGTACAGGCAGATAAAACCTGACGAATGCCCCGGCGTGTGTATAACGACGAGCTGGTAATTGCCGATATCTATGTAGTTGCCGTCCTCCAGCCACAGGTCGACCTTTATGCTGCCTGCACGCCATTCTTGAACGCCTTGAAGGGTTACGAACTCATCCTGCAGCTCGATCTTGTTGGCGGCGTTACGGTGGGCTGCGATAATTGCGCTTTTAGAAAAGTACCCGGCCGCCCCCGCATGGTCCATATGCTCATGTGTCAGTACCATCAGGTTTATATCCTCAGGTCTTAACCCGACCTGGCTTAAATATTCTTTGAGGACAGGGAAATTGCTGACGATCCCGCTGTCGATGAGTACATTCTTATCGGTGCCTTTCAGCAGGTACACGTGGCTTCCTGGCTTGATATTGTAGATCTGGTAGATGCCTGGCCTTAGCTCAATAAAATTTTTCCGTTCTGCATTCGTTCCTTGCATATCATTATCCTGTTATGCTGACGTTGGCCTCGCGCAATCTCTGGCAGAGCTTTCCCATTATGGTGAAGGAGAAGTAGGGATGTTGCTGAACAAGGTATATGAATTTAGTGATATCCAGGGCTATCAGGTTTGTACCGGGTTCTTCTGCCACCGCGGAGGTGGAACGGGGCGAACCGTCGATCAAAGACATCTCGCCAAAGAACTCACCGGGGCCCAGTACAGCCAGTGTTTTTTCTGCTCCCCCGGTCGCCCTCTTGAGTAACTTGACCTTTCCACTGTGCACGATGAACATCTCAGCTCCAGCGGCGCCGTCCTCGAAGATGATGTCACCCTTCTGAAAAGTACGGAGAAACTTCTCGAACAGTGTACCTGCCTCTTCCATAATCTCCTCCGTCTGCTTAAATACTGAGCTTCTCGCCCTCGGCGAGCGCCCTTATGGGGATATTCAGTTCCCGGGATACCCCCGCAACTTCTTCAATGATCTCATTCTCAAACTCAGGGCTAAGGTGGACTAAATACGTTGGGGGCAGGTAACCCCTTATTTTTCTGAACTCCAGGAGCTCCTGCTTAAGCATCTCGGGGCACAGGTGTCCGCTGGCCCGGGCCTCCTCACCCAGGCGGTTGGGGAAGGTCATCTCCGCGATAAGGTGGTCCGGGCGGATATGCTGCCAGGCAGACGAAAATCCGGGCCCGGTATCCCCGGTATAAAATATCCTTTTACCCTCAGGGGAGGTGATTTCGAATCCCACCGCCTCAAGAGGGTGGTTTACCGGCGCCGCCGTGACCTCATAGCCTTCGACATCCTGCGCTGTAAAAAGCTCGAGCGGACAGAACTCAAGGATTTGCCTGTCTATGTAGCCGAACTTTTCCGTGAATTTGGGATAGATCAGGCCATCGGTGAGGTGGGAGGACAATACCTCCAGTGTGTATGGCGTGGCAAAGACCCTGGTGGTGCGGTCGGTGTTATTGAAAGCAAAGGCCGGGATATCCCTGATGTGGTCGTAGTGCCCGTGAGAGAGCAGGATCGCCCTTATTTGCCTCTGTTCGGTAAAGGAGAGGTCAGACACGATATTCCCGGCATCAACAACCAGTACGTCATCGATGACAAAAGATACCAGCCGCTTGTCTGCGGATGCCTTGTTATGTGTTCCCAGGAATCTTATTATCATTGGCCTTGAGTCCGCTTCCTTCCCACCTATTCAAGTGCTGCCAGGTCCTGCTGAGCTTTTTTCAGCCAGCCGTCGGCGCCGCATTCCCGGTAGATATCTAAGGCCTTACCCAGCTTCTCTTCGGCTCCCGGCAGGTCGCCTTTACGTTTCAGAAGTTCTGCGTAAAGGGCATAATCCCATCCTAAGTACATCATCGTCCTGTTTCTGGTATCCGCTTCAATGGCTTTCCTGACCCATGCCTCGGCTCCGGGCATGTGCCGGTCATCGATATTGAGCAGTATCTCTGCCACATATCGTGAGAAAGCGCCTTCAGCATATTTAAGCTTATTCTCATTTGCATAAACATATAACGATTCCAGGTCAATATCCTTCTCGCCGGTCATCACTTTTACCCTGGCCAGGGCTACCCTGTAATAGCTGGCGGCGGACGGACTAATTCCAAGACGTTCTATATCCGAAAGTGCCTTGCCATAATATTCTTGAGCTTTCTGATATTCAGCCCTGGCAAAATAGATTTCGCCTAAAAACTGACTTGCGTGCACCATTGATGCATAAATATTGGCCCTGTTGCAAAGATCATGTCCCTTCAAGAGGCAAGCCTCGGCTTCATCTATGAATCCCTTTACCCAACAGGCAATACCATGGTTCGTGTACGCATCCGCCTTTGAAAGTATATCGCCGCTCTCTTCAGCAAGCTGCAGGCCTTCACTGCTGACCTGATAAGCCATATCAGCCTTGCCCCATGTGTTGTAAACGGTGTCAGCTATGCAATTTTTCATTACCGCTATGCCCCAGAGGGCCTTTGCAGCTATGTTAATCTGCAAAGCCCGTTCCAAATGAGCAAGGGCTTCCTCGAATTCACAATTGTTAGCAAGTGTATGCCCGAT
>JAPLHM010000179.1 GCA_026389635.1 Chloroflexota bacterium
GCGTGAGCACAGGTCCGTCATGATCCACCGCACAGTACTGGGCAGCATGGAACGTTTTTTCGCCTGCCTGACCGAGCATTACGCGGGCGCCTTCCCGGTGTGGCTGGCGCCGCTGCAGGCTGTCCTCATACCGATCGCTGACAGACATGTTGAATACGCCGCGAAACTCTACTCAGAAATGCGGTCACAGGATATACGGGTCCAGTTAGACGACCGGTCGGAACGCATGAACATGAAGATACGTGAAGCGCAGATGAACAAGATACCCTATATGCTGGTGATGGGCGATAAGGAGGTAGAGAGTGGGACCGTATCGGTGCGCCTGCGCAACGGGGAAGACCTCGGGTCACAGGATTTTTCTGCCTTTATGCAACGGCTGGAATCGGTGATCAAATCCAGGGAGCTTCATAAACTTTGATTTTCAGCTATGGAATGTGATATATTCTATTTCGCACACTTTTTATTTATGGGGAGGGATAGAACAAAATATTTAAAGAACTGAATATCAATCACCGCATCCGCGCCAAGGAAATAAGGCTTATTGGTGATGAGGGGGAGCAGATAGGTGTTTTAGCCACGGACAAGGCCCAGCAGATGGCTAATGAAAAGGGATTGGACCTTGTCGAGGTAGCGCCGACGGCAGCCCCTCCTGTATGCAGGATACTTGATTACGGCAAGTACAGGTACGAGCAGACCAAGAAGGAAAAAAAGGTACGCAGCGGTCAAAGGTCCGGCCTGCTCAAGGAAATAAGGGTGAGACCGCAGGTCAAGGACCATGACCTTGACATAAAGATAAACCGGGCAAAGAAATTTATTATAGACGGGGACAAAGTTAAGGTTCTGGTTGTCTTCAGGGGACGCCAGATGGTACACCCCGAATTGGGAATCAGGCTCCTGCAGAAAGTGGCTAACGACTTGAAGGGCGTTGCCCAGTTGGATGGCCAGCCTATACATGAGGGCAGGGTAATGAGCCTGATCCTTTCACCTGTTTCGGCCAAGCAGGTGCAGCCCAAAGAGGTGAAGGAAGCCGGGGCCCCCAAGGAAGTGAAAGAAATAAAGGTCAAGGAAACAGTATAGATGCCTAAACTAAAGACACACAAGGGAGCTAAAAAGCGCATCCATTTCACGGGAACAGGCAAGATTCTGCGCATGAAGCAGGGTAAAAGCCATTTCAGGCGACGGAAACCGGCCAAGGTCAAGGGGCTTTATGATGAGACGATACCCCTGCACAAGGCCGACATTAAAAGGATTAAAAAATTATTACCTTACCAGTAGGTATGCAGGAGGACTCAGTTGCCAAGAGTTAAAGGCGGCGTTGTCAGCCACAGGCGCCATAAGAAAGTACTTGAATTAACCAAAGGCCACAGGGGAAAGCGGCATTCCCTTTACAGGCACGCCCACGAATCGATGCTGCACGCCCTTGATTACGCGTATGGGCACCGCAGGGAACGCAAGGGAGATATGCGCAGGCTGTGGATCGCCAGGATCAATGCCGCGGCAAGGGAGGGCGGACTCACCTACAGCCAGTTTATGAACGGCCTGACAAAGGCGGAGGTGAATATCAACCGTAAATTACTCGCCGACATCGCGGTCAGCGACCCGTCCAAATTTTCCGCACTGGTGAAGGTGGCGGCAGGCAAGCTAAAGAACTAACCGCCCATTTGATCTGTAAATGACGGACCAGGTTGAAGAAGTCGCTGCGCAGTCCATTGCTGAATTGCAAAAAATAGCCAGCCTCGAAGTGCTGGAATCATGGCGCGTCCGTTACCTCGGCAGGAAGAGCAAATTAATCAATATTTTGCGCTCCTTAGGCGAGGTCCCCATCGATCAAAGGCGCGACCTGGGGGCAAGAGCCAACCAGGCTAAGTCCAACCTTGAAGGCCTTTACCAGGCGCGCAAAGAGAAGATAGAACTTTCCCAGCATGAATCGCTCGAGCGCGATAGGATAGATATAAGCCTGCCCGGGCAGCCATATCAACTCGGCCGCCTTCACCTTACCACCAGCACCATCAGGGAGATATGCGATATCTTTATCAGCATGGGGTTCAAGGTGGTGGAAGGTCCCGAGGTGGAATGGGAACACTACAATTTTGAAGCCCTCAATATGCCCGCCGAACATCCCGCCCGTGATGGCTTTGCCACGTTGTGGGTCGATTACGAGGCCCCGGGCGGCGGCAGGCCGATGCTGATGCGCACGCACACATCGCCGGTACAGATACGCACCATGGAGAAGGAGAAGCCCCCTATCCGCGTGGTTGCCCCCGGCAGGGTATATCGCTACGAGGCCACCGACGCCACGCATGAGTGGATGTTCTCGCAGGTGGAAGGCCTGGCCGTGGACACGAACATTACTATGGCCGACCTTAAAGGCACGCTGTTTGAATTCGCACGCCGGCTTTTCGGCCAGGACCGTAAATGCCGCTTCCGCTGCGATTATTTTCCATTTGTCGAGCCCGGCGTCGAGATTGCCATCGACTGCTTTATGTGCGGCGGCAAGGGGTGCCGGCTGTGCGGCAACAGCGGGTGGATCGAGATACTGGGCGCCGGTATGGTGCATCCCGAGGTGCTGCGAGGCTGCGGCATCGACCCCGGCGTATACTCGGGGTTTGCCTTCGGCATGGGGGTGGAAAGGATACCTATACTGCGCTACGGCATTGACGATATCAGGCTTTTCTATGGCAATGACCTGCGATTTTTAAAGCAGTTTTGACCTGAAGGTGCTTGATGAAAGTTCCCTTGAAATGGCTTAAAGATTACGTCGATATCGATATCCCTGTGGATGAGCTTGCAGGGAAGCTGACGCTGGCCGGGCTTGAAGTCTCAAACATCCAGGTCATCGGCGGCAGTTGGGACAGGGTCATGGTGGGCCGCATACTGGCCGTCAACCCGCATCCCAATGCCGACCGCTTGAGGCTGGCCACGGTCGACCTGGGCGGCAGGCAGATAACCGTGGTCTGCGGCGCGCCCAACCTGGTGGTCAACGATAAAATCGCTTTTGCCCTGGTGGGGGCCAGACTTATAGATGGGCGTAGCGGGGTAATCGAAGAATTGAAGCCGGCTAAAATCCGCGGCATAGTTTCAGAAGGTATGATATGCGCGGAGAAGGAACTCGGCATTTCCGATGAGTACGAGGGCATACTGGTGCTGCCTCAGGAATATGAGATCGGCAGGCCGCTGGCGGATTACCTGGGAGAGATTATTTTCGATATCGATATCACCCCCAACAGGGCCGACTGCCTCTCCGTAATGGGCATAGCCCGCGAGGCCGCTGCCATAACCGGCAATCCTTTCCGCATGCCGGACCTCAGCTATCCGGAATCGGACAAACCGGTTGAATCCTACGCATCCGTGGAGGTCAAGGACCCGGACCTGTGTCCCAGGTACTGTGCCAGCGTTATCGAAGGAATCACCCCAGGTTCCTCGCCCAAGTGGATGCAGGACCGCCTGGCTGCCTGCGGCGCAAGGCCCATAAACAATATCGTGGACGTCACAAACTACGTTATGCTGGAGTTTGGCCAGCCGCTGCACGCTTTTGACTACAGGGATATCAGGGGACACAAGATCATGGTCAGGCGGGCAGCCAATGGCGAGACTATGTACACGCTTGATGAAGTAGAGCGTAAATTCAGCGGGGAAATCCTGCTTATAACAGATGCTGAGCGGGCGGTGGCCGTGGCAGGCATTATGGGAGGGCTGAGCTCGGAGGTGCGGGATTCAACGACGACCGTGCTGATCGAGTCGGCCAATTTCAGCCAGGCCGCAATCCACCGCGGCAGCCAGCAACTCAAACTGAGCAGCGAGGCCTCGTCCAGGTTTGAAAAGGGGCTTAACCCTGAGCTTGCCATGATGGCCGTCAGGAGGGCTACACAACTCATGGCGCAGCTTGGTGGAGGGACGGTGGCCAGGGGCATTATCGATGTTTACCCGGGCAAGAAAGAGCAAAAACCGATCTCTGTATCCGCGGGTGATGTGAAACGCACGCTCGGCATGAGCATGAGTGTGGGCAGCATCACTAAGTGCCTGCAATCCCTGGGGCTGCAATGTAAGAAGGGAGATAAAGGGATAATCCTGGTTGAAGCGCCCTGGTGGAGGAATGATATCAACATCACCGCCGACCTTGTTGAAGAAGTGGCGCGGGCCACGGGATACGAGAATATACCGCTTTCGATGCTCAGTTCCTCCTTACCGACGGGGGAGAGTGCGCCTTCCGTGGGGTTCAGACGCAATCTGCAGGATATCCTGGTTGGATGTGGCTTCCAGGAGATAATCACCTACCCGCTGACCAATCCCGAGACCATACAGAAGCTGTCGTCCGCTCCTGATGCGGAGCCTGCCCCGATGCTCAAAATAGCCAATCCCATGAGCCGTGACCTCGAGTACCTGCGCACCAGCCTGCGTATGGGTGTGCTTTCAGTGCTTTCCCGTAACCAGCGCAGCCGCGAGAACAATATACGGCTGTTTGAAATTGCCAGGGTCTTTCTACCGCGGCCGAAAGACCTGCCCGTGGAAAATGAGATATTATGCGGATTGGTCGATAGCGTGGTGCCGGAGATGTACTGGCAATCCAAACCAGCGCCGGTTGATTTCTATTTTGTAAAAGGCATAGTCGAGACTCTGCTGTCCCGCTTCGGCGTAAAGGCCGACTACCTGCCGGGTAATGACGCCACGCTCAACACCGCTAAAAGCGTCGTAATCATGGTTGGCGCGAATAAGATAGGTGTGATGGGCGAGGTACACCCGGCCGTGCTCAAGAATTTTGATATAGCCGAACCTGCCTTTCTGTTTGAGCTCGATGTAGATAAGCTGCTGACATTATCATCGAATCCGCTCG
>JAPLHM010000089.1 GCA_026389635.1 Chloroflexota bacterium
CGCTGGCCTATACGGGACCCGGAGACACGGCCATCATCCCGTCCCCAACCTATGGCGAATACGAGCTCGCCTGCCGGATCACCGGCGCCCGCGTCGTAAAATACCAACTGAAGCAAAGCAAAGGCTTCCGGCTCGCCGCCGCCGAGTTCATTTCCTTCGCCTCGGAGTTCAAACCCTCAGCCATCTTCCTGTGTAATCCCAATAATCCAACCGGCCAGTACCTGACCTCCCACGATATGACTAAAATTGTAGCGGCGTTTCCCGATACGCCGATTATTTTAGATGAAGCCTACATGTCTTTTACTGAAAATGCCTGGGATTCGCTTAAATTGCTGCGTCATTCAAACATTTTACTGGTGCGCTCGATGACCAAGGACTTCGCGCTGGCAGGTTTGCGGCTGGGCTACGGCATAGCTTCCAAGGAGATAATCAGCACACTTAAGAAGGTGCGTCCGCCCTGGAACGTGAACTCCGCGGCTCAACAGGCAGGCATCGCCGCCCTGAAAAGCGCCGGCCATATGGAAAAATGCAGCGCCCTGATAAATAAAGGTAAGAACTATTTAATGGCGCAATTAGATTCGCTGGGCTACCAGGTTTTACCCACAGACACAAATTTCTTCCTGGTACGCGTGGGAAAGGCAACTAATTTTCAAAGCAGGCTACTGGCTAAAGGATACCTGGTGCGTGACTGCTCATCCTTCGGCCTGCCCGCTTATATACGCGTTGCCCCACGCAGGATGCAGGATTGCCGCGACCTGATCGCTGCCGTCAAGTCCCTGCGAAGCGAGGTTAAATGACGGCCAGGACGCTGATGATCCAGGGCACCGCCTCCTCCGCCGGCAAGAGCATTATGGTAGCGGCGCTGTGCCGCATATTGAAGCAGGATGGCTACAGGGTCGCGCCCTTCAAATCTCAAAATATGGCGCTCAATTCTTTCGTCACCCGGGGGGGCGGGGAGATAGGCAGGGCACAGGCAGTCCAGGCCGCAGCCGCCGGCATCGAACCCTCGGTAGAAATGAACCCCGTGCTGCTTAAGCCGCAGGCCGATGCCACATCGCAGGTCATCGTGCTGGGCAAAGCGCAGAGCGTCGCGGACGCTGCGGATTATTACCGGGATAATCACAAACTGCTGCCCATAATTATGCACTCGCTAACCAAACTGCGCGATCAATACGACGCGGTAATCATCGAGGGCGCCGGCAGCCCGGCCGAGGTTAACCTGATGGTGCGGGATATCGCCAATATGCGCATCGCCGAACTGGCCAGGGCCCCGGTTATCCTGGTCGGAGATATAGACCGCGGAGGCGTCTTCGCCTCGATAGTGGGCACGCTGCAACTGCTGCCAATGCGCCAGCGCAATATGATCAAGGGACTGGTTATCAACAAGTTCCGCGGCGATTTATCTCTGCTGAAGCCCGGGCTTGATTTCCTGGAAAAGCGTTGCCGCCGTCCGGTACTGGGCGTCGTCCCCTATATCAGGGACCTCGCCATTGCCCAGGAAGACTCGGTCTATCTCGATGAAAGGACTTCACGGATGCGCGAGGGGTTCCCCGACGTCTGCATTATCCGCCTGCCGCATATAGCAAACTACGACGATTTCGACCCGCTGGAAACTTTTTGCAATGTACGTTATGTCGCCTCGGTGGAAAAGCTGGGCGATCCCGACCTGGTAATCCTGCCGGGCACCAAGAGCACTATGGCCGATGTATTATTTCTTAACCGGTCCGGACTGTCAGCCAGAATAATTCAAATGGCTGAGGCCGGCACACCGGTCTTCGGCATGTGCGGCGGATACCAGATGCTGGGACGGAAAATCTACGACCCGGTCCAGGCCGAATCCGGGATAACTGAAGCCGACGGGCTGGGTTTATTAGATATGGAAACGGCCTTCGGCCCCCATAAAATCACCGCGCAGGTTAGCGCCAGGGTTGATGCCGATAGCGGACTGCTGATGGGCATGCAAGGCCTGGATATCACAGGTTATGAGATACACATGGGGAAATGTTCTAAACAACCTCCCCATAGCGTATTTACGGTGACTCCACCCGGCAATACGTCAGCCGGCTACCGGGACGGGGGCATCAGTCCAACAGGCAGGATATTCGGCAGCTATATACACGGGCTTTTCAACAATATCGAGTTCACACGCCGGCTGGTTGAGAACCTCTGCTCCCTGCGTAACCTGCCCCCTGCAGAGGCTGATGCATTAAACCAGGAAAAAGCCTATGATGATATAGCTTCGGTGTTCAGGCAAAGCCTGGACATGGCCAAAATATATGAGATCATATTGGGAGGCTGGCATGGCAGAAGGACAGTTTAAAGGGCTGATACAGGTTTATACGGGAGACGGCAAGGGCAAGACCACCGCCGCGCTGGGACAGGCGCTGAGGGCCTCCGCTCAGGGCATGAGTGTGATCTTCATCCAGTTTCTCAAGACCCAGCGCGGGGGGGAGAATTTCTTCGCCGATAAATACAAGCCCTTCGAGATCATACAGTTCGGCAAGGGCGACCTTTTCAAGAAGGACGAAGAGGAAATTCTGCGGGAAACCCGGGGTGCCTATGATTACGCGGTAAGCGCGTTGACCGGAGGGAAGTACGACTTGGTGGTGCTGGACGAGATATTCATCGCCCACTGGCGGGGACTGATCAGCCTGCCGCAGATATTAGACCTCATAAAAATGAAGCCGGCTAACGTGGAACTCATTCTCACGGGACGCAAGGCGCCGCAGGAGGTGGTGCGGCAGGCCGACCTGGTGACCGAGATGCTCATGATCAAGCACCCCTTCTCGGAGGGGGTGCACCAGAGGAAAGGAATAGAATTTTGATTGATCGCTTCTGTATTGTCTTTGCGAGGAGCCCGCAGGCGACGAAGCAATCTGATCGAGGGGGACAGATTGCCGCGCCCTTCGGGCTCGCAATGACGATGTTAGAGTAGGGCCCGCAATGACGAGGTTAGAGTAGGGCTTATGAACGACAGGCAGAAATTGGAACACCTGGTCAGCCGGGTGGGACCCCCCGACGCGGCCTCCCGTGAGGCTGCCCGGCTCAGGTTAAACAGTCTGACCAAGCCGCGCGGCAGCCTGGGCGCGCTGGAGGACCTGGCGGCTCAAATCGCCGGCATACGCGGTGAGACCATCCCGAGTATAAAAGACAAGGTCATTATTCTCATGGCGGCCGATCACGGTGTGGTCACCCGCGGCGTCAGCCTCTATCCCCAGGAGGTCACCCGCCAGATGGTTCTGAACTTTGCGGCCGGGGGCGCCGCCATCAATGTACTGGCCCGCATGGCCGGGGCGCGCGTGGTCATCGTGGATATGGGCATAAAAGGCGGATTGCCGTCATACCAGGGAATCGTGTGCAAGATGATCGACTTCGGCAGCGCCGACATGAGCGCCGGTGCGGCCATGAGCCGGGACCAGGCCATAAATAGTCTGCTGGCGGGCGCGGAGGTATTTGAAAATGAACTGGCAAATGGCCTCGACATATTGGGCACCGGCGATATGGGCATAGGCAATACCACCTCGGCCAGCGCCATCACGGCGGCCATGACGGGCAAGGCGGCGCGGGAGGTGACGGGACGCGGCGCCGGCATCGGTGACGGGCAATTAGATCACAAAATCAATGTCATAGAACAGGCCCTGGCGGTCAACAGGCCGGATCCCGCCGACGCCGTCGGGGTGCTGGAGAAGGTGGGAGGATTCGAGATCGGCGGACTGGCCGG
The DNA here is from genome assembly GCA_026389635.1 of Chloroflexota bacterium. Classification (GTDB taxonomy): domain Bacteria; phylum Chloroflexota; class Dehalococcoidia; order GIF9; family UBA5629; genus CAIMUM01. The sequence goes on from JAPLHM010000089.1 coordinate 3,722, forward strand.
CGCCATGCTTGCGGGGGCGGCCAACCGCATACCCGTGGTAATCGACGGCTTTATCTCGGGTGCCGCGGCCCTCATCGCGGCGGGCATCTGCCCGCAGATCAAGCATTACCTGATCGCCGCCCACCTCTCGGCCGAGAGGGGACACGCCGCCTGCCTGAAACAGATAGGACTGAGGCCCCTGCTGGAATTAGATTTGCGACTGGGCGAAGGCACGGGGGCGGCGCTGGGCATATTTTTAGCGGAGTGTTCGATCAACCTCATGCGGGAGATGGCCACCTTCGAGGGGGCAGGGGTATCCGATATCACACGGGAGGTCACATTATGAGCTTCTGGGCCGTGCTGCGCTTCCTGACCATACTGCCGGCGCCTGCACCGCAAAAGGGCGATGCGGCGGGCGGAACCCGGCTGGCGACTCCGGCATCCGAGAAACCCACAGAATACGCCTCAGCCGACATGAATACCATACTCATACTGCCCGCGGAATCCGCCGGGGATGAGGAGACGCGGTTGACCGGACGTTCCATCATGTATTTCCCCCTGGTGGGGCTGGTTATCGGGCTGCTGCTGGCCCTGCTTTACGTCATATTCCGCGCCTTTTTACCTTCCGCCGTGGACAGCATACTGCTGGTGGCCGCGCTGGCCGTTATCACGGGCGCCCACCACATCGACGGCCTGATGGATACATGCGACGCACTGGTGGCAGGCAAGACCAGGGTGCAGAGGCTTCAGATCATGGTGGACACGCGGGTGGGGGCCTTCGGCATCGCCGCCGCCTGCCTGCTGTTGCTCACAAAGTACGCTTGCCTTTCGTCGGCTCTCAGCCTGTCCGCCCTGCTGACCTTTCCCCTGCTCAGCCGCTGGGCCATCACGGGACTGGTACTGCTTTTCCCGGCCGCCAAAGAGAGCGGCTCTTTCTTCGCCCTCAAGGACGGCGCCGTCTGGAGTGGATTTGCCGGGGCAACCGCCATAGCCCTGGCGGCCGCCATACTGTTCAACGGGCCGCTGATCGGCCCGCTGATGATGGCCGTGCTCTTCGGCCTGCTGTACTGCCTGGCATTGCTCTTCCAGCGCCTCTTCGGCGGACTGACGGGCGACTGCTGCGGCGCGCTGATCGAAACGGGCGAGGTCATCACTTTGGTCTTAAGCATCGCACTGCTGCGCCTGCTGCCCTATCTATCCGGCTACAACCTGTTCAAAATCCCATTTCCTTTTTAACTGAATATGACCGCTGAAAAAAGAATCGTACTGATATTAGGAGGGGCGCGCAGCGGCAAAAGCTCATACGCCCAGCAGTTAGCCGCGGAAAGGGGCGGCAGGGCGCTTTTCTGCGCCACGGCCCAGCCGCTGGACGATGAGATGCGGGAGCGCATCCAGGCCCACAGGCAGTCGCGTCCGCCCGGCTGGGATACGCTGGAAACCAGGGACGGCCTGGCAGCTGCGCTGGAAGGCGTAGCCGGCAGATACGAAACAGTCATCATCGACTGCATCACGCTGCTGATCGCCAACTGCATGGGTGCGACTGATGACCCCGCCGCGGCTGAAAAAACTGTTGATGCCGAGGTGGACGCCCTGATCGACCTGATGCGCAGTTCAACCTGCAGCTTCATATTAGTCTCCAACGAGGTAGGAAGCGGCATCGTGCCGGATAACAGGTTGGCGCGGGTGTACCGCGACGTCCTGGGCAAGGCCAACCAGCGGCTGGCGCGGGCCGCCGACCAGGTTATGCTCCTGACAGCCGGACTGCCGCTAAAGCTGAAATAGCGGCCCTCTTAATAATCCCTTAACAATCGTCGGCCATAATCAGTTGCAACGTGCACTTTCACCGCGGCCTACGCGGTCAAATCGACAACGATATGAATTGCCATTATAATACAGATATAAATACGCCGGCCGTACGGATTAAGATCTGGTGATAAGCGAAAGGCAAGCAAATATATCCCTGTTCAGGTGGCTGGCCGTCTCGATGATCGTGTTCTGCCTTGCTGCCGGCCTGTTTCCCGGCAGCGCGCAGGCAGCAGCGCCCATCATCTCGGGCTCGCCACCCAGCGGGCAGGTTGGCTCGCCTTACAGCGCCAGCTTCACAGCCAGCTGCAACAGCACGGCATGCATAGTGCCTGGTAGTTGGTATATTTCCGGCAGTATACCAGGTCTAAGTGTCCCGACCAATAGCAATACAATCCAGGGTATACCCTCAACAGCAAACGCCTATGAGGTACAAGTAAGCTACACAGACCCCACATTAGGCATCGCTACTAAGTATTTCACCATCATCATCACCACACCCGCCCTGGTTTTCTCCACCACCAGCATACCCATGGCGACGGTGGGTATGGCCTATTCGGCCAGCGTCGTAGCCACGGGCGGCACCGGCAGCATAAGCTACGCCCTCACCAACGGCGCATTACCGTCCGGGCTCTCCTTCAACAACGGCCAGGTATCGGGCATACCGGCGCGCGGCA
>JAPLHM010000244.1 GCA_026389635.1 Chloroflexota bacterium
CCTGAGACCTTTAAAAGGTTGTCTCTGGCAATGGCGCTCCATTCTGTTTTAATAAATCCCGGTTCAATCAGAATGACGTCAATCCCAAATTGTTTCAGTTCCATGCGCAAACAATCGCTTAGGCCTTCAACGGCAAATTTCGAGCCATGATACCAGGCTCCGTGCGGCACGCCAATTTTGCCGGCGACAGAGCTCACGTTCAGAATTTTACCCGACCCTTGTTTTCTCATATAGGGGATGATCAGTTGGCACAGCCGCGCCAGCCCGAACACATTCACTTCAAACTGATACCTGGCTTCTGACATGGGCGTGTCTTCCAGCGAACCGTACGAGCCGTATCCGGCATTATTGACAAGCACATCGATATGGCCCTCTACTGAGATAATACTGTTCACACCTTGAACCATTGAAGTGTCGTCTGATACATCCATTTTGAGTATGTTGCCCCCGAGTTGTTTGATGTCGTCCATTTTTTCCAGCCTGCGGGCTGCCGCATACACAGTAAAACCATCGTTCAATAATAATTTTACCGTTTCTTTTCCGATACCGGCTGATGCTCCGGTAATCAAGGCGACTTTTTTCATTATATTCCTCCTTTTTTAGTTTTGTGTTACCCTTTGCCCCTGAATAGCTCCATCCTGTCCAGGTGACTCAATAAACCTGATCAAAAACCTGATAATTTATTATGGACCTCGTAATACAGATTAATATCACCAATCTTTGCAATTGGCATCTGCTTACCTCCCTATTTTCGATATAATAACCGCCAGGCTCGGACCGCTTTTACCCTCCACACCGCCACACAATTTATCAGATAATCCCGGATTTATTTATTAATCTTCTTCTTTTCAGTTTTACCGCCCACTATCTTCTTGATGTCACTTGTAAGCCTGGGTAGATGCTGCTCAAGCGGTTGTGTGAAAGCATCGAAAAAGAGACTGTTTGCGATCAAATACTCAAGGTTTTTCGGTAACATGTCCTCTATTCGTACGGGTATAATGGGTTTTTTATTATTGTGGGCTATGGTGGTCTCTTTCCTGACCGTGGCTGAATTATCGGACGAATTGGACACCACCAATAAAAACGATTTACTGTTCCTGACAGCTTCGCCCAGCAGTTGCGGGTAGTCCTGACCCGCCGTAAGATCCTCACACCAGAAGGGACTGATGCCGTTGCTCTTTAAACAGGAATAAATCCTGGCGGCGGCATCCTTATCAGGAAATGCAAAGCTGATGAATACATCGTGGCTTGATCTTTGCGCTGTTGACTGCGCGGCTTTCTTAGCTTTGCCGCCGGTAACCGGGTCGTTAAGGAACTCGGATATATAGCGCATCCACGTTTCTGTATCTCCGAGAAAAGGCAAGTGTGTGTCACCTTCCAGCGGAACAAAGTGTGCATTCGGTATCAGAGATGCTAACTCTACACCTGCTTTAAACTCAACAAATAGATCTCCCTTACGATGCATAACGAGTGTCGGAGTCTTGATGTGGGGACAGAGATCCCTCACATCAAGTTTATAGAGCATATCCCATAGTTGAGCCAATATCTCGGGCGTGGTCTTCTCCAGATGAAATTTCATCATCCAATCCAGATAATTGATGTCGGTTTGTGGCGCAAGGAGGCTGCCCTGGGTCCTCCCAGCAAGCCAATTATCGGGTTGACGGAGCAATGATTGTATAGACGCTTTGACTGACTCAGAAGCATATTTTTCATAGTATGCAAAAGAACCGTAAAGGATAAGATGGCTAACGCGTTCGGGATACCTGGCTGAATAAGCGATGACTACTGGGCCGTAAAAGCCTCTGCCAAACAGTATCATTCTATCCAGTTTAAGGTGGTCAATGACCGTTTCCAGGTCCTGTAGCTCTGACTTCAGCGTAAAGACGGTCCGGTTGCGGTTAGATAACCCAATTCCCCGCATGTCATAGACCACTACAGTGTGATTACGTGCAAGGCTCTCAAACATAGAGCGGGTTTCTGCAATTGTCTTTAATCCTTCGATGATATGAAAATAAGCTGGGGGAACAACCATGACTGGCCCCTGCCCCAGTGTGGCGTACGCAATGCGGGCGCCATCTGGCGTGGTGCAAAAACCTATCTGTGGCTCCACTACCTGAACCTCTCACTCGAATACGATGTGATTACTAATGAAGCAATCTTATGTAAATGTTACCTGATTGTCAAGGTGTGCAGAAAGGTAATAATATCACCTAAGTTGAATGGTGTACCGTTACTAATCTGACACTTGATTAACCATTCGCGCTAAAAAGCTGGCAAGGCAGAGGGTTCGGGATCTGTCCAGAATGGGTACCGTTTTAGCTTCATGGTGGGCCACACTGGACGGTTCCCGAACTCCTGTTTGAGAGTAAAAAACTTATTCCAGCGCTGCAACAATTGCTCATCGCATTTCACAGTAACTGAAGTACCAACTAAGAATAACGGAAACGGCATCACTGTCAATTGTGTTGGCTACACATCTAAGTACCTGGTGCGCGGGTAGATTTATATTGGGGCCAGCGTGGCTTCGGCGCCGACCAGGCGCCCGTTTTGCTGAGTTAAGATATTGCCTTTATTAATAGGGAGCAGTATGTTTGATGTACGTAGCCGCATTACATGGAGCAATCGGCTGACTACACTGAGTCTGTCAGAGCCGCCCGGGCGAGTTGCTGATCAAACGTAACCATGGGTACGCCAAGTTTTTTCGACAGGTAGAGGTAGCAAGCATCACAAGTCGTAAGATTGATTTCCAGCGCGAGACGTAGCACCGCCGGGTGGTCAACCTCGCTCCAGCGGATCGGCACGGTGAATGCCAACTGAAGAGCTTCTCCCAGAGCTGCTGCCTTTTCCGGGTGGGCGATCACTTTTTTTCTAGCGATGCTGGTCAATTCATAGGCTAAGAGGAGAGGTGCATGCAACTCGGAACCACTAAGGATTCCCATAGCTTCAGTAGCCCGGGGCTCACGGAAGCACCACGCCGCAACAATCGAAGCATCCACAACTTTAGCGGACATCTCGCAATTCCCTCAGCCACGCGGTGGATTCATCTCCCGTTTCAAATCGTAACTCCCTGAGGCGTGACTCTGCCTGGTCTATGGAGAATTTAGCATTGCCCACAGTTTCCTCGAGGATGGCTATCAGTTCACCTTGCAGAGAGCGATGGTGACGTTTGGCCAATACACGGAGTTTTTCGACTATGTCATCAGGCACATTTTTTAATGATACATTGGTAGGCATCAAAATACCTCCATATTCATTCTACTTCGATACCATTATAATATCATTATGGCTTATTAGTCAAAAATTACAGCAGAGGGTGTTAATGTTCTATGATTTTGTCACCCTTTAACTGTTCAGTGAAAATGCTTGATGCATCATCACCTGCAAAACCACCATAACGTAAATATCATGATTCCTCAAGGGAATCCATTTCCTCTTCAACCAGTCTCACAAATTCCTTCACCACTACCGGATCGAATTCCACGCCGGCCTTGTCTTTTATGTAAGCCAGGGCTTTCTCTACCGGCCAGGCGGCTCGGTAGGGGCGGTCGGAGATGAGTGCATCGTATACATCCACCATCGAGAAGATGCGGGCTGAGAGTGGAATTCCTGTCCCTTTTAATCCGCGCGGGTAGCCGGTACCGTCCCATTTCTCGTGATGACAATACGGTATATCCAGAGCCTTGAGCAGGTAGGGGATATGAGCCAGCAGGTCATAGGCATAGGTGGTGTGCTCCTGCATCAGCCTGTATTCTTCACTGGTAAGCTTACCCGGCTTGAGCAGGATGCTGTCCGGTATTCCCATTTTGCCGATATCGTGCAGGAGCGAGCCCCGGTGCAGGTCAACCATGCCGCCATTTTCCAGTCCCGCCTTGCCGGCCAGCCGTTTAGCTATCTCGCACACACGATGGCAGTGACCGGCCGTCTCGATATCACGCAGTTCCAGCGCGGTCGCCCAACCCTCCAAGGTCTTGTCATAGGCCTTCTCAAGCTCGGCCGATAGCCGGCGCTCAGCTTTAAGGCTGTTGAGCAGGAAGCCGTTCATACGTATCAACAGGACGACTATCAAAACCAGTATCATTACCAGCGTGACACCGCCCGTAATCCAGAAGAATGGTGCGGTGCGGTCGGCAAGCGGCAACATCCAGGTTTCCGGTATCCAACCATTGGCCAGCAAACTGAAGGCGCCATAAATAAGGACACTGAGAACCGTGGTTATCCAGCCTGCACGGGTCCCTACAAGTATCAACGCCAAAATGGGAACAGCCATCAGATAGATGCGCCCTGATCCCTCCAGTCCGGAAATTGTCAGATTTTCAATTGCCATCAGGTAGCCGACAGCCACGAAAACCCCACCGCGCACCCTGTAGTCCAGGCGCTTCAATATGGCAATTACGATAATCACGGTGTAGACGGCAGTCATCACGATTGCAGGCTGCCATCTGCCCATATTAATACTCGGAATTACCGAAGCTAAATAAGCCGGCAATACGACGACTACTGCAATATACAGGACTATGGTCACGGCCCTCGTGCGCCACTCCTTGAGCACATCGCCGACGCCACTATAGCGCAGCCGGGAGTCCATCATAAGCCGCTGTCCTTCCCGTACGTGAAATATGACCCTGCCACAATACTACCAGCCATGCCCCTCAGATCTCCTCCAGCGAACCGACCTCTTCCTCCACCAGTTTAACGAAGGCTTCCACGACGGCCGGGTCGAATTCGCTGCCGGCTCTCTGCCGGATGTACTCAAGTGCCTTCTCCTCGGGCCAGGCTTCACGGTTGGGACGGCCGAAAATGAGCTCGTCATAGACGTCCACCACAGAGAAGACGCGGGCCGGGAGCGGTATATCGGTCCCTTTTAATCCACGCGGGTAGCCGCTGCCGTCCCATTTTTCGTGGTGGCAGTATGCTATATCCAGCGCTCCCATCAGGTAAGGGAT
>JAPLHM010000019.1 GCA_026389635.1 Chloroflexota bacterium
GCGGTCGGACAGCCGTCCCATGTAGAGGCTGGTGACGATATAAACTACAGAGCCGATCAGGAAGATGGAGCCGATCATGCTGGCTGAAAGGTCCTGGACCATGGTCAGGTAGAAGGGGAAAAGGAAGTTGCCCCCGGAATACATACACCAGGCGGCCAGCGCGGCGAATGAACCGTAGGCGAAGCTGGCGTACTTGTAAAGTGACAGGTCCAGCAGCGGGTCGCGGCACTTCTTTTCCCACTGTATGAACGATATAAAAAGTATGGCTGAAAGGATGAATGAGGCATAGACCCCCCAGTTGTTCCAGCCGAACTGCTGACCACGGTTGATCGTCATCACCAGCAGTGACAGGGCAAAGAAACTCAGTAGTGCCCCGGCAACATCGAAGGGAGCACGCTTGCTGCCCGCTTCAGGACGCACGCGGTCGTTGGGCATTACCTTGAGTGCGACCATAATGGCGGCTATTCCGACCGGCACATTGAACCAGAATATCCAGTGCCAGTCTAAGTACTGCGTGATGAAGCCTCCCATGGGCGCTCCTATGATCACGCCCAGGCCGGCCCCGGTTGACGTTATGCCGAAAGCCCAGCCGCGCCTGCCCGGTGGTATATACCTGATTATCATGGCCATCCCCACCGCGTAAAGCATGGCGGCGCCCAGTCCCTGGACGCAGCGTGAGCCTGTGATCAGGTACAGGGTGGGGGCCAGCCCGCAGAGGAAGGAACCGACGGTGAAGAAGGTGAATCCCGCGACAAAGATGATTTTAAAACCCGTCCTCTCCCCTATCTTGCCGAAGATAAGCAGGGTGCTGGTGATGATCAGCAGGTATGAAAGTGTGATGAGCGCCGCGTCGGTGGGGCTGACATTGAGGTCAACCGCGATGGTGGGCAGGGCTACGTTGACTACATAGGTATCCAATGCAGCCATGAACGCCGAGAATGCCACGCTTATGACTATCCAGAGCTGACGCCTGCTGTCCTGCACTATAAAATCAGTCATTCACTGCCTCTTAAAAAACCCGCCGGCGCTTTTGCCACAGATTATAACAGAAGGGCACCGCTAAGGTGCCCTTCTGTTTGTAATTCATGCAGGGACTGCTTATTTGGCCGGTTGTGCCGGCATCGGGTTGGCCCAGTTGTTGGTAAGCTCTTTGGGGGTAATCTTGACCAGCTCATCAACGCTCCAGAAACCCTCGGCCTTGGTGATCTTCTGCGTTACCGCCGGTTCGGCATAGATACCGATATCATTGCCGCTGATGAAGAAGGTAGCGCCGTTGACGTTGGCCGCCTCCTCAGTGGCCAGCCAGACCACCACCGGTGCGATATGCTCAGGTTTGGAGGAAAGTACCATCTTGTCAATCATTTCCTTGAACACTTTCTCATCGGTGCCGCCGCTATCCACGAACCGCTTTTTCCAGGCGGCCATGAGCTCGTCGGTCACCGTCATCCTGGTGGCCGCGTTGGGGCGGAGGGCGTTGCAGGTTACGCCGTACTTGCCCATGTCCCGGGCTACGGTGCGGGTGAAACCAACGATGCCCTCCTTGGCCGCTGAGTAGTTAGCCTGGCCCATGTTGCCCAGGCCGGCGATGGAGGAGGTATTGATAATGCGTCCCCATCTCTGCTGGCGCATGTAGGGGGCCGCTGCCCGCGTGCAGTAAAAATGTCCATAAAGGTGGATCTTTAATATGATATCCCACTCTTCTTCGGTCATGTTGAAGACCATCTTATCTCGCAGGATGCCTGCGTTGTTGACCAGGATATCGATGCGGCCGAATTTATCGATGGCGGTCTTAACGATGTTTTCGCCGCCCGCCCAGGTGGCCACGGAGTCGAAATTGGGTACGGCTTCGCCGCCCAGCTTCTTGATCTCCTGGCAGACTTCGTCTGCCGGGCTGGCCGAAGCGCCGGAACCGTCCGCGGCGGCGCCCAGGTCGTTGACCACAACCTTGGCGCCCTCTGCCGCCAGTGCCATGGCCTCTGCGCGGCCGATGCCGCGCCCCGAGCCTGTTACGATTGCTACTTTGCCCTTTAGCCTGTCACCCATATTGAATCACCCTCCTTATTTTTATTAATTGCGAGCAAAACCTTGAATATTGTACAACAACAGGGCAGTGGCTGCATGTCGATACACAGGGTAAAACCGTTGACCTTAGAAAAACTTTTACTGGCGCTGCCTGAGGGCCGAGGCAATATCCTGCGCGGAAAGTTTCCTGAAGCTTCCTTCGGCCAGTTCCCCCAGCCTGAGGTTGCCCATCCGGACGCGCTTCAAGGCCTTGACCGTGTATCCGTGGTGGGCGAACATGCGCCTCACCTGGCGGGTGCGGCCCTCGTGGATGGTGACGCTGTAATTATAGGGCGGGTCATAACTGATTTCATTCACCTTTGCGGGCGCCGTGATGCCGTCGTCCAGGAGCACGCCTTTTTCCAGCAGCTCTCTCTCCTGCTGTCCGAGTTTGCCCTCTATGTATACAAGGTACTCCTTGCCCAACTCGAAACGCGGGTGTGTCAGCCGGTAGGTCAGGTTGCCGTCGTTGGTCAGCAGGAGCAGCCCGGTGGTATCGTGGTCCAGCCTCCCCACGGGATACAGGCCCAGCCCACGGTATTCAGCGGGGAGGATATCGAGCACAGTCTGCCTGCCGCGGTCATCGCTGGTAGTGGTGAGCAGGTCCAGCGGTTTGTTCAACATAATGACTATTTTAGTACGGGCATGGAAAGAGACAGGTTT
>JAPLHM010000038.1 GCA_026389635.1 Chloroflexota bacterium
GCGATATCCTCGTCGTTTTTAGACATTACGGCCGGCTGTCCGATGGTCATCCAACCGCAGCAATATTCTTTCTCGAGCAGAGTGTAGCTGACCTTATAGTGGTCGAGCACATTCTTGAGGGCCTTAAGCACGTGAGGCATACTCATGGGCTGAAAGCAGCCTACAATGATGACGTAGTCGGCTTTTTGGCCTACAGGAAAACCGATCCCATCCAGGATTTTGCGTTTCTGCTCACCTGTCTCATGGCAGGGGCCGTATTGTTCAATATGGTCCACAGCTTTTTCATTTATCATGCTTTTTACCTCCTGTTTTCCTGCGAGCCAACTGTTTAACATTCATTGGTGAGCAGCGTCAAATAATCAGGCGTTGTCGTTGTGACGGAAGCCAGCGGTGTCGGTCACGTACTGGATTACCCAATCACGGCCGGTTTGGGGCGGATGATGCTCGATTTCGTTGCGCACCAGGGTCAGCGACTTTGAAGGGCACTTATACGCGCAGACGCCGCAACCGATGCACAGGTCCGTGTTAGCGTCTGCCAGCTTGCCGGTCTTGTTGATGAGGGACCGCTCTTTCCCTCCCTCAGCGGACACCACGGTTTGCCTGCCCTTTGCATCTGGCGCTTCTTTTAGTTTTAAAGCATCCATGGGGCAGCGTTTCACGCATAGCCCGCAGCCGGTGCATGTTTGATCGTCGGTAAGGACGCGATAGTTTGACGGAGTCAGAGTTCCGGTACTCTTGAGCTTGCGCATCCCGTCGAACCACATACAACAGCAGCTGCAACAATTGCAGATGGTGTCCGTTCCCATCTGCTGATTGTTGATGCCGTGCACCAGGCCAAGGTCGGCGCTCTCGCGCAGTATGTCCGCTGCTTCCTGCTTCGTGATCTCCTTCCCCATGCCGTTGTCGACGATATAATGGGCCAGGCGGTCAAAGTGCAGGCAGACGCTCGACGGGTATTTGCAGTCGGGAGTGTGCTCCGCCAGGTTTTTCCGCTCGCGGCAGCCGCAATGCGTGACGCAGAAATATGTGTAGGAATCGAGCACCTTCTTTACATCTTCGTAGGGCAGTATCTGCCTGTCGTCTTCAACAGTCTGCTGGATGGGAATAGCGCGCAGGCCCACCTCCCTGACTTCTGCCCAGGGGGCCATGAATTCATTGCCCCAGGTTTCCATCAAAGTGGCGTAATCTTTGTTTTCAGGAGTGGCAGCCGGCCCGGGCCAGCCCCACGTGCGCAGGCTCGTATAGATTTCATTCAAGAGGTAATAACGCCTGTCATTCTTGGTGAAACTATAAAGCAGGCCTTTCCTTGTCATCTCGTCGATTTTTTCCCTGAGTTCGTCGGCGCCGGTATTCTTAAAACCGGCAAGGTCCTCGAATGTTTTCGGCGAGAGGGGGAAGCCGGTCAGGTACTCGGCTTCCTGAGGGGTATAGCGGTAGGCAATCATCATGATGGAATTATCGGTGATGGGCATGCTGAACCACGATGTGCACATCCATTTCAGGAGCTTGGTGTAAATCTCCCTGTCGGTTGCGCTTAAATCCGATGCTGTTTTTGCCATAAGACCTGTCCTCCTGGAAGTTATTTGCTGCTTGTGACGGGCTTCTTCCTGCGTTTTTTCTTTTGCGGAAAGATCATTGCTGACAGGTAGGCAGGATTGATCAATAAGGGCGACAGTGCTTCCTTGCCCTTCAGGCCGGCCTTAGCACAGGCCTTTTTGACCTTGGCACGGTAGACCATGTCTTTGAATTCACCCACGGGCTCATAGCCAAAGTAGTCCTTGAACCACAGATTGCCCGATGCCTGCGCGTCTTTTATCATCTCCCCAGGGTGCACGCGGCGCTTGTATTTTTCCTTGAGCGCCAGTGCCTCCTCGTAAGTGTCCACATGAATCATCTTCCAGTCGGGGTCAGGCACCACGTAGCCGCTGCCGGTGAGTATGTCGTAGCGCTTCTTTGTTTCATCGAAGTCCTTGCCGCAGACTATCATGCACTGTGAACAGGTAATAAGGTTGGGGTCTCTTTCCAGGCCTTTGAACCCCATGTTCGCATAGAGTTCAATCATCAGTTGCCGGCGTTCCGGTTCACTTTTGGGCAGGTGTTCGTAATCGGGCAGGAAATCCTCCACTTTATCTCTGGGATAAAGGTCCCTGCCGATATGCCTGATCACATCAAAGCGCAGCGTGCTGTCGCCTGACCTGCCTCCCACCTGCATGTAAGTTGACCGTATCTCCTGCCTGTTGTCAGGGTCAGG
>JAPLHM010000100.1 GCA_026389635.1 Chloroflexota bacterium
GGGCCGGCATAACCCCCACCAGCCTGGCGGACGAGATGCTGGCCTTTGCCGAGGAGAAGGGTTTCCAGGATTACATGGTGCCGGGATTCGAGCACGGCATCGGCCTGATGGGCGACGAGTGGCGCATCGGCCTCAATGACGGCCCCTTCCAGTACTGGACCAACCCCGAACATGTCTACCAGAAGAACGAGCTGCTGATTTGCGCCGTGCAGTACGCCTGCCCCGAGGAGGACATCGGCTTCCGCTACGAGAACCCGATCTTAATAAAAGAGAAGAACTGCGAGGCCATGTCAAAGTTCCCCCTGAGCGTCAACGTGGTTTAGAAGATATTAAATGTAGGGGCGTACCTTCAGGTGCGCCCGAAAAAACTCGAAAGAGCGGACGGGCCTGAAGGCCCATCCTTACATCAATTCGCGTGATCCGGGCGGGTTTGAAAACCCGCCCCTACAGACTACCTCTTCTTCCTGAACGGCGAGTACAGTTCCTCGTCCTTTCTCAATTCCACGATCCTGTCGCGCAGCAGGGCGGCCTTCTCGAACTCGAGGTTCTTAGCCGCTTTTTTCATCTGTGCCTCGAGTTCCTTTATCAGCCTGGCAATCTCGTCAACAGGGACAGGCGCGGCAGCATATTTAGCCCTTTCCTCAGCCACCACCCTGACCCTTTCGGTTATGTCCTTAACCGCCTTCTTGATGCCCTGCGGGGTAATGCTGCGCTCCTTATTATATTCTTCCTGTATATTCTTCATCGAGTCGGTCAGCCTGTCCGCGTACAGGATAACGTGCCCTTCCACGTGCCTGGATGCCCGGCCCATGGTCTGGATGAGTGAATCCTTGGACCTTAAAAACCCTTCCTTGTCGGCGTCAATTATGGCGACTAAGCTCACCTCCGGAAGGTCAAGCCCCTCGCGTAACAGGTTGATACCCACAACCACGTCGTAGACCCCCAGGCGCAGGTCCCGCAGTATCTCGACACGCTCCAGCGTATCCACCTCGGAATGCAGGTAATGGGTCTTCACGTCCATCTCGCGCAGGTAATCGGCCAGCTCTTCGGACATCTTTTTGGTCAACGTGGTTACCAGGCAGCGCTCGCCCTTTGCAACCCTCAGCTTAATCTCGTGAATCAAATCATCGATCTGCCCCTTGCTCGGCTTTATCTCGATGGTCGGCTCCAACAGGCCGGTCGGCCTGACTAATTGCTCAACCACCTGCTGGCTGTTCGTGTATTCGTAAGGCCCGGGGGTGGCCGACACGTAGACAGCCTGCCTGATCAGCTTCTCGAACTCGGGGAAGTTGAGGGGACGGTTATCCAGGGCGGAGGGAAGCCGGAAACCATAGTCGATCAGGGTCTTCTTGCGGCTCATATCGCCGCCGTACATACCGCGTATTTGCGGCAGGGTCATATGCGACTCGTCTACAAACAGGATAAAATCCTCGGGGAAATAGTGTATCAGCGTCCAGGGCGGGCTACCAGGCGATCGGCGCTGCAGGTGGCGGGAGTAGTTCTCAACGCCGCTGCAATAGCCCAACTGCGTGAGCATCTCGATGTCATAATTGGTACGCTGCTCAATGCGCGCAGCTTCTAACAGCTTGCCCTGCCTGTTGAACTCCTCCACCCTCTCAGCCATCTCGGCCTTAATGTCAGCTATGGCCGGCTCCAGCCTGCCGGGTGAGGTTACAAAGTGTTTGGCAGGGAAGATATCCACCGATTCTTTCTCAACCAGCAATTCACCGGTCAGGCTGTCTATCTCCATGATCCGCTCCACTGTGTCACCCCAGAACTCGATGCGGATGGCTATCTCCTCATAGGCGGGCAGTATCTCGAGGGTGTCACCGCGTATACGGAACCTGCCGCGCTGGAAGTCAAAGTCATTCCTCTCGTACTGCATATCAATGAAGCGGCGAACCAGCTTGTTGCGCTCTATTTTCTGCCCTTTTGCCACGCTGACCACGAAGCTCTGGTACTCCTCAGGCTCCCCCAGTGAGTATATGCAGGAAACTGAGGCCACGATCAGTACATCGCGCCTGGTGAGCAGTGCGCGGGTGGCAGCATGGCGCAGCTTGTCGATCTCCTCATTTACTTCGGTGTCCTTCTCGATATAGGTATCGGTCCTGGGTATATACGCCTCGGGCTGGTAATAGTCGTAGTAGCTGACAAAATACTCGACAGCGTTTTGCGGGAAAAACTCCTTGAATTCCGTGGCGAGCTGGGCGGCCAGGGTCTTGTTATGGCACATCACCAGTGTAGGACGCTGCAACCTCTCAACCACATTAGCCATAGTGAATGTCTTGCCGCTGCCCGTCACGCCCAGCAGTGTCTGGTGCCTGTGGCCGGCTTCCACACCATGCACCAGCGCATCCACGGCCTGTGGCTGGTCGCCTGTCATCCCGAAATCAGATACTATCTTGAACGGAGGCATGATTAACTAATTATAAAATCAAGCCGTGAAAAACCAAACTGAGGAGCAAATACCCGCCACACACAGCCGATATGAAAAGACTATTTCTTGGCTAATTGCTGAAGCGCCAGGCGTACCCTGTCTTCCACGCTCATGCCCTCGGTCTGCGCGATGGCGCTCAAAGCCTGCATGGCCTCCCTGATGGAGTACCCCAGCCCGGTGAGGGCAGCCAGGGCATCACTGTCTGAATCTGTTACGGCGGTTATTATTTCGCCTTCCCATCCCTTTTCCAGCTTACCCTTCAGGTCAAGTATGACGCGCGCGGCTGTCTTTTTGCCTATGCCGGGCACCTGGCTGAGCAGGTCGGCGTTGCCACTGATGATGCCGGAGGCAATCTGATCGGCGCTGAGGGCCGTCAGCAGTGCCAGCGCCACCTTGGGCCCGATGCCGCTGACAGTGATAAGCTGCTCAAAAAGCGCCCGCTCCTGTCCCGTGGCAAAACCGTAAAGTGCGATGATATCTTCACGCACATGAAGGTGAGTGTGCAGCAGAACGGTGCTGCCGGGATGCCCCAGCCTGCTGATAAGGGACCCCGGCACGTTGATCTGCAGGCTGACCGGTCCGGCCTTGACGGTTACAGTATTTGTACCCCGGCTGACAAGCGTCCCCTCTACTGCAGCGATCATTCATTCACTCCTGGTATCCCCGTTTGATGACACGGTTAAGGTGTCCCATGTTCAGGTGGCAGATGGCCACGGCCAGCGCATCGGCGGCGTCGCTGGCCTCGGGAAGCTCGCTCACCCCTAACTGCAATTTCACCACCTGGCGCACCTGGTCTTTGCCGCTTCTGCCGTAGCTGGTCACAAGCTGTTTAACCTGGGTGGGCATGTATCTCGAAACAGGCAACTTCGCCTGTGCCGCCGCAAGTATGGCCACTGCCTGTGCCCGGCCGATAGCCAGTGCAGAGCGGGCATTTCCTGCTACAAAAGGCTCCTCCACGGCCGCTTCAGCGGGCTGGAAATCGGCAATGACCTTGAGCAGCCCTTCGTAAAGAATGCACAATCTCTGCTCAACCGGCAACTTCTGCGGTGCGGATATGACGCCGCAAACGATCATAGCAATATTGCCGTCCCTTTCCTCGATGACGCCATAGCCCATATTAAGGGTCCCGGGATCAATGCCCAATACTCGCAATTATTGAATCCTTTTGCGCGCTAAAGTTTATACGCCCCACGTCCACGTCAGTGCCGGCAAACCTATGCCTCGGATTTCAGTTTCTCGATGAGGGCATCGCTGTATTCAAGGTTTGAGAACACCCGCTGGACATCGTCCAGTTCCTCCAGCTTCTCCAGCAATTTTACCGTCTGCAGGGATTCCTTCTCCGGCAGGGAAACCGTATTCATGGGCAGCATGGTAACCTCTGCGGAGATAGGTTTCTTACGTTTTTCGATGGCCAGCTTCACATTCTCAAACTCTTTGGGTTCGGTGTATATTTCGAGCAGCGCCTTGTCCTCTTTAACATCCCTGGCGCCGGCGTCTATGGCGTACAGCGCCAGTTCATCAGGATCGATACCGCTGGTATCCACGGTTATGACACCGGTATTTTCGAACATCCAGGAGACGCTGCCATTTTCACCGAGGTTGCCATTGTATTTCATAAAAGTGCTTCTTATCTCGGACACGGTGCGGTTGCGGTTATCGGTCATAGCCTCAAGCAAGATTGCTATACCGGCCGGCCCATAGCCCTCCATTATTATTTCGTTGAAAATAGTGCCCTCTGCTGCCCCGCTGCCTTTCTTGATGGCATTCTCGATATTGTCCTTGGGCATGTTGTTATCACGCGCCTTTTGTATGGCAAGCCTGAGTCGGAAATTCCCTTCAGGACTGGCCCCGCCCTGCCTGGTGGCGATGATGATCTCGCGGGTGAACTTGGTGAACATGGCTCCACGCCGGGAATCTGCTACACCCTTCTGCCGTTTGATTGTGGCCCACTTAGAATGTCCGGACATAATAATAAAACATATTACAATCATTGTGCAACAGGTAAAGCAGCGATTATTACAGAACGGCCGGGACAAGTGTTATAATTCGAAATCCCTTCAACGGCCGGACTGAAAAATACGCGGACCTGCTGCCCAAAATATGAGTGACGAAGAAAAAAAACTGGCGGATCAATTCCCCGAGGATGCCCTGGAACCAAAACCCGTGTTCTGGAACAGGGACAGGTATCTCCAGCTTGGCACCCTGGTGCTGGTGATCGGGCTTATCGTACTAATAATCTGGCAGCGGGACAACATAGCTTCCTTTGCCCTCTGGCTTGCCAAGTATCCCGGACTCAAGTACGTGGGTATCTTTATCATCTCTGCCGCCGCTTCCGCAACACTC